>DASPLM010000347.1:0-10696 GCA_035627575.1 Caulobacteraceae bacterium
ACCCTCGACTGGGCCCGGGACGGGAAGCTGGCGGGGCCCTACGGCGCGGCCGTCTCCGTGGCGGGGCAGGTGTTGACGCCGGCGGCGGCTTCGCCCAGTTCGGAGGCTTCCGCTCCGGGAGCCTGAGCATGCGCCTCTTCATCACCGCGCCGTCGCCCTACGTCCGCAAGTGCCGGATCGTGATCCGCGAGAAGGGCCTGACGGACCGGGTGGAGGAGGTGGTGGCCGACCCCTACGCCAACGATCCGGCCCTGGTGGCCGCCAACCCCATCGCCCAGGCGCCGGCGCTGCTGGCCGACGATGGCCAGGCCTTCGCGGACAGCCCGCTGATCTGCGCCTACCTCGACAGCATCGGAACCGGACCGAAGCTGATCCCGGAGAGCGGCGAAGCCCACTGGCGGGCGCGGCGCCTGGAAGTGCTCGCGGACGCGGCGCTCGAAATGGGCGTGAAGCTGGTGCTGGAGAAGCGCCGGCCGGAGAGCGAGCGCTCGCCGTCCTGGATATCGCGTTGGACCGAGGGCATGAACCGCGCGCTCGACGCGCTGGAGCACTGGGATATCCAGCCCGAGATCTACGACCTCGGCGTCATCGCCACAGGGGTGTCGGTGACCTGGATCGGCTTCCGGCATCCGGAACTGGACTGGCAGGCGAACCGGCCCGGGCTGGTGGCCTTGCAGGCGGCCCTGGAGCAGCGCCCCAGCTTCGTCGAAACCTATCCTAGATGAGCTTGAACAGCCGCGCGGCCTGGTAGGCGGCCAGCAGCACCACGACCGCGCCGACCAGCCACGTCAGCACCTTCACCGGCACGATCTTGGTCACCCAGCCGGCGAGCGGGGCGGCGAGCAGGCCCCCGACGATCAGGCCGCCGACCGCCCAGGCGTGCTGCGTCAGGTCCTTCGCGTCGGCCCAGTGGCCTGTCGCGAGCGCCCACACGAAGGCGGCGGAGATGGCCACGGTGACGAAGAACTCGGCCGTGTTCGCGGTCCCGATGGCCTCGCGCGCCGACGCGCCCGAACCGACCAGGGTGCTGGTCACGGTCGGTCCCCAGCCGCCGCCGCCGATGGCGTCCATGAAGCCGCCGATCAGGCCGAGCGGCGCGGGCCACTTCGAGGAGATGCGCCGGGGCTTCGTCCCGCGCCAGGCGCGCCACAGGATCAGCGCCCCCATCAGGCCCAGGTAGATGACGATGTAGGGCTTGATCAGGTCGCCGGAGATCGAGGTCAGGACGTAGGCGCCGAGCACCCCGCCGGTGACCCCGCCGAGCGCCAGGAGGGCGAACAGCCGCCAGTTCACGTTGCGGTGCCAGACGTGGGAGCCGGCCGAGGCGGCGGTGGTGAAGACCTCCGCCGCGTGCACGCTGGCGGAGGCCGCCGCGGGGGGCACGCCGAACGCCAGCAGCACCGTCGAGGAGACGACTCCGTAGGCCATGCCAAGGGCGCCGTCGACGATCTGGGCGCCGAAGCCGACCAGCAGGAACAGGACGAAATCTTCGTTCACGCGCCGTCTCCCTCTACCGGGGTGGACCTTGGTGGTGAAAATCTAGTCGGTCAATAGGGATTTAATCTCCGGCTGCTCCATGGCCGCCGTGGCGAGGGTCCAGTGCTCCAGGACCGCGGCCACGGCGTCGCGGCTGGCGATCAGGGCCGCGCGGATCGGGCAGACCTCCACGTCGAAGCAGTCCGGGCACTGGCGGTAGGCGGTGACCGAGGCGCACGGCGCCAGGGCGAGCGGACCCTCCACGGCGCGGATGACCGCGGCGAAGGTGACCCGCTCGGCCGGGGCGGCCAGGACGTAGCCGCCGAAGCGGCCCCGCTTGCTGGCGACGAAGCCGGCCAGCTTCAGTTCCAGCAGTATGGCCTCGAGGAACTTGCGCGGGGCCTTGGCCCCCACGGCGACCGCGCCGATCGAGGCCGAGCCGCCCGGCTCCAGCGAGGCGAGATAGACGAGGGCGCGCAACGCGTACTTGGTCTTCTGCGACAGCATGGCCGACGACTAGCACGGCGGGCGCGCCGGGCTAAGGCTCGGTTGGGCGGAGGTGACGCGAGGCTCCGGACACGGTAGACGGGCCGCCCGTCGTTCCGAGGATACCGCGCGTGCGCCTGCCCCAGGCAAAACTCGATCAGGTTCTGGACCGCTTCCGCGAGGTGGAGGCCCGAATGGGGGCGGCCACCGACGGGGGTGAGATCGTACGGCTGTCCAAGGAGCACGCGGAACTCAAGCCGGTGGCCGACGCCGTGGCCGGCCTGGCCCGCGCCCGCGAGGAGCGCGCCGAGCTGGAGGAGATGGCCAGGGCCGCCGATTCCGAGATGGCGGCGCTCGCCCGCGACGAGCTGGAGGGACTGGACGAGCGCCTGCCGCAGCTGGAGCGCCAGGTGGCCCTGCTGCTCGCCCCCAAGGACGCGGACGAGCACGCCTCGGCCATCCTGGAGGTCCGCGCCGGCACCGGCGGCGACGAGGCCGCCCTCTTCGCCGGCGACCTGTTCCGCATGTACCAGCGCTACGCCCAGGGCCGGGGCTGGAAGGTCGAGATCGACTCCGTCTCCGAGGGCGACGCCGGCGGCTTCAAGGAGATCATCGCCTCGGTCGCGGGCGACGGCGTGTTCGGGCGGCTGAAGTTCGAGAGCGGCGTCCACCGGGTGCAGCGCGTGCCGGCCACCGAGGCCCAGGGGCGCATCCACACCTCGGCCGCCACCGTCGCCGTCCTGCCCGAGGCCGAGGACGTGGACATCCAGATCAACGACGCCGACCTGCGCATCGACACCTACCGCTCGTCCGGCGCCGGCGGCCAGCACGTCAACAAGACGGACTCCGCCGTGCGCATCACCCACCTGCCGACCGGCGTGGTGGTGACCTCGTCGGAGAAGTCCCAGCACCAGAACCGGGCCAAGGCCATGAAGGTGCTGAAGGCGCGCCTCTACGACATGCAGCGCCAGGCCAAGGACGCGGCCCGCGCCGACGCGCGCAAGAGCCAGGTCGGCTCCGGCGACCGGTCGGAACGCATCCGCACCTACAACTTCCCGCAGGGACGCGTGACCGACCACCGCATCGGCCTGACCCTGCACAGCCTGCCCCAGGTGCTGGAGGGCGAGATCGACCCGCTGCTGGACGCCCTCATCGCCGAGGACCAGGCAGAACGGCTGGCGATGCTGGAGGACGAACTGGCGTGATGTGTCGAGTCGAACAGGGCGCGAGTTCGACATAAAGACATTAGAATCAACGGGTTAGCGAAAATCTCCTTCGCGCTCGCCCAATCTTGCGCCGAATTAATCCTCGCCGCCGCATCCGCCGCCGCCTCCCCGCGCCTCCTGACCGGCAGACAGGGGAGCCTCGCCATGATCGCCCAGGCCGCACGTTTCGGACTTCTGCTCGGCCTCGCCGCCGCCTTCCTGCTGGGATGGCTGCCGATGATCCGCGGCCTGCTGGACGGCCCCAGCTACGAATGGGGACTGACCCTGTTCGGCCGGCAGTTCTCGGGCGCGGGCCTGGAAGGCGACTACTGGTACGTGGTCGGCCACACGCTCGTCGGCCTCGTGCTGATCTGGCTCGGCTGCCGCAATCCCGGCGGGACCTTCAAGATCGCCGTGCTGGCCTATGCCGCCGCCATGCTGGGCGACAGCCTCTGGACCGCCTTCGTCGCGGCCGAGGAGCGGCGGTTCGAGGGCGCAACCCTGGGGATCACCCTCTCGGCCGAGACCATCTTCCTCCTGGTCTACGGGGTGATGTTCGCCCTGGCCCTGGTCTGGACGGCGTTCGGCCGGACGGCGGACCGGCCTCGCTGGACGCCGGCCAATACGGTGTTCCTCACCGTCGCGATCCTGTTGCTGCCGCTGCAGTCCCTGCTGCTCGGCACGGGCCAGGGCCGCGAGGCGTCGGACCAGTTCGGGGTGCTGATCACCATCGGCCAGTGGCTGCTGGTCTGCGTCAGCTTCGCGCCTCTGGCGGCGCGGCGGCGGTCGACCGGCCTCGCCTCGGCCTGATCGCGCTTGGCTCCGGCATCGGATGGCTGCTGTCGCCGGGGCGAATCCGCGTAGCATCGTCGGGACAGGGTAGTCGGGGGGCCGGTCGCGACAGCGCCGCTGGCGCAGGCGCCCGGCGAGGCAGGACGGTCATGAAGAGCATGGGCAAGGCGCTTGGCGTCGTCATCACGATCGCGGTCTTCGTGGTCATCGGCTTCGGCCTGGTCAGCTGCGGCAAGACCGTCGAGCCGGGCAATGCCGGGGTGAAGATCCGCACCCTGGGCGCGGGCGCGGGGGTCGATCCCCAGCCGCTGAGCTCGGGCTGGCACTTCAAGGGCGTCGGCGAGCGGATCGTCGAGTTCCCGGTCATCCAACGCACCTACTCCTACACCCGCGAGGCGGACGAGCGGGGCCCGGAGAACGAGGAGATCGCCTTCGCCGACAACACCGGCCTGCCCATGACCGCGGACGTGGCCATCACCCTGCAGGTGAATCCGGCCTCGGCCCCGAACCTCTACAAGACCTACCGCCTCAGCTTCGACCAGCTGCTGGACGGCCCGATCCGCAACGACGTGCGCTCGGCCATCGCGGCCGAGACCGAGCGGGTCAACGTCGACCAGCTGTATTCCGGGGGGCGCCAGCAGGTGATCCAGCGCGCCATGGCCCGCGTCAGCGCCAAGTGGGCCCGCTACGGCGTGCAGATCAGCCAGCTGGAGTGGATCGGCACCATCCGCTACCCCGAGGTGATCCTGAACGCGATCCAGGCCAAGACCCGCACCGAGCAGGAGACCCTGACCGCCCGGGCCCAGGTGGCCAAGGCGCAGGCCCAGGCGGAGGCCCAGATCGCCGCCGCGCGCGGCCAGGCGGAATCCATCCGCATCATCAACGAGGCGCTGGCGGCGAACCCGCGCTACGTCGAGCTGAAGGCGGTGGAGAAATGGGACGGCAAGCTGCCCCAGGTCACCGGTTCGGCCACGCCCTTCGTCAGCGTTCCGCAGGGCCGCTAGTCCCCTTTGGCAGTGGGGGCGGGGGGCCCGCGGTCGGCCTGCCCGTCCTTGTACTTGCGCCGCCGCGCCAGTTCCTCCGCGCTCTTCATGGTGTAGGCCATGGCGCGTGGCGAGCCGCGGCGCGGGCCGATGGTGTCGGCCACGAGCGCCCCGCGCTGGCCGATCGGCAGGGGCTCGCCGGTGGTGGTGTCGACCGCGGTCTGGTGCTCGGTCTCGGCGTTGAGGGCCGCGCCGACCAGCACCACCTGCACCGACAGCCAGGTCCACAGCATGAACCCCATCAGCGCCCCCAGCGGACCGTAGGAGCGGCTGAAGTCGGCGAAGGCGGTCAGATACCATGAGAACAGCAGGGAGACGCCGAGGCTGGCGAAGGCGGCGAACAGGGCGCCCAGGCTGAGCCAGCGCCAGCGGGCGTGCTGGCGGCAGGGTCCGAAGCGGTAGGCCAGGGTGAGCGCGAACCAGTAGATCGCCAGCAGCGCCGGCCAGCGCAGCCACTCCAGCCGCTGCGCCTCCAGCGAGTATCCAAGAAGCCCGACGGCCAGCGGGACCAGCACAACCAGAGCCGTGGTCACCAGCACAAAGGCCAGGCCTCCGACCGTGAAGGCCATGGCCAGGATGTTGTAGCGTACGACGTTGCGCTTCTCCGTCTCGTGGTAGGCGATGTTCAGCCCGTAGAAGAGCGCCTTGATCGCGGCGTTGGCGGTCCACAGCGCCAGCGCCAGACTGCCCAGGAACTGCAGGCTGAGCGAGGCTTTGCGCTGCTCGGCCAGGCGGCGCATCTCGTCGCCGAGGAAGTCGGCCACGATCGGCGGGAACACGTCGTAGAGCGCCGACAGGTGCTTCCAGGCGGTGTCGGGTTGCGCGAACAGGCCGTAGAGCGCGACGAAGGTGGACAGGGCAGGGACCAGCGACAGCAGGGCGAAGAAGGTCACGCCGCCGGCCAGGAAGTGCACCCGGTCGCCGAAATAGCCCAGCAGCACCCGCCACGCGATGTCGGTCCAACCACGGTGGGGAATGGCGGTGGGGGTGGGGGCCGCGCGGCCCCGTCCTGGATCGCGCAATTCGAAGGCGGCCGGCTCGTCGGGCGGCGCCGGAGGAAGCGCGCGATGGCGGCGGTGTTCGAGGCGGTGGCCCAGCGCCAGCCCCGCCGCGAACAACGCCGCTGCCCCGCCGGCCAGGCGCACGGCCGGATGGCTTGTCCATGGTCGACGGGGCGGGGACTTCGAACTCATCCGGCCAGAACGGGCCTGCAGCGTGGCTGTTCCGGGGAAGGGCGTCCGCCTCCGGCCGGGCGTCGATGAAGCGTCGGACGGCGCGGGGAAAGTTCGTCGCGGATTCGCTCCCGGTTGGTCGCGTAACCGTGCTTTCCGGCTTGGCGAGCCGGCCCAACTCTGATTGTTATTCCGGCACGGCGTGAGGGCGCCTGCGGGACCATCCTTGACCCATCCGTCGCCGCCGGCCGCGAACCGGCGCGGGCGGAGCGCGCGCCCCAGGCCCAGGAGTTCATTGCGCGGCCCGCGGCCGCCGTCCGGCCGGGGAGGGCCTGCCCATGACCACCATCACCAACACCATCACCGGCGACGGTTTCATCGACAACACGCAGTTCAACTTCGCGATCTTCGCGGTGCTGTCGCCGGTCGTCACGACCGAAGACACCTGGGCGCTTTCCGGCATGGGCGCCCAGCTCGTGTTCGGCGGGACCTTCCCCAGCTATCTGAGCGGCTTCCCCGAGACCGGCGTCATCACCTCCATGACGACGGTGATTCCCGGCGGCGAGCAGGTCGTCATCAGCGGCTTCTCCATCACCGTCGAAGACTTCATGGCGTTCGCCGCGACGAATGACGGCCCGGGCCTGCTGCAGGCGATCTACGCCGGCGACGACGTGCTCAACGGCAGCATCAATGGCGACATCCTCTACGGCGGGCTCGGCGCCGACACGATCTACGGCGGCGAAGGCGACGACGTCCTGGCGCTGGGCAACGGCGACGTGGACGATGGCCGGGACGTCCTGTTCGGCGGCGACGGAACCGACCTCTTCAGCATGGGCGGAACGACCCAGGCCACCTTGGTCAATCTCGCGGCGAACTACGCGCGGGTCGGGTCGCAGACGGTGGACTTCATCTACGAGATCGAGTCGGTGGAGGGCGGCGCAGGGGCCGACCGGATCATCGGCGACGCGGGCGCGAACGCCTTCTACGGGCGTGAAGGCGCGGACAACCTGGTGGGCGGCGACGGCGCCGACCTGCTTTACGGGGACGCCGGCGACGACATCATCGATGGCGGCCTGGGCAATGACCTGGCGTCGGGCGGCGTCGGCGCGGACCGCATCCGCGGCCGCGAGGGCGACGACGAGATCGACGGCTGGATCGGCGCCGATCACCTGCTGGGAGACGACGGCGCCGACATCCTCCGCGGCGGTGAAGACGCGGACGAGGTGCTGGGCGGCCAGGGCGAGGACACCCTGTTCGGCGACGGCGGCGACGACACCGTCTTCGGCGGTACGGAGAACGACTCCATCGACGGCGGCTCGGGGGCGGATTCGCTTTACGGCGAGGCGGGCGACGACCACATAACGTCCGGCGCCGACAACGACCTGGTGCGCGGCGGCCTGGGCGCCGACACGGTCTACGCCGGCGGCGAGGCCGACGTCGTCTACGGCGACGACGGCATCGACTCCCTCTACGGCGAGAACGGCAACGACTACCTGCGCGGCGGCTCCGGCAACGACTTCCTCTACGGCGAGGGCGACCTCGACGTGCTTCAGGGCGATGCCGGCATGGACACCATGCACGGCGGCGACGGCCGCGACCGCCTCTACGGCGGCGACGACGACGACTTCATGTTCGGCAACTCGGGCACCGACCTGCTGGTCGGCGGCGACGGCGACGACGAGCTGGACGGCGGCGCCGGCCACGACACACTGACCGGCGGCGCCGGCCTGGACGACTTCGTCTACGGCGCAGCGGGCTTTGGCGCCGACGTGATCACCGACTTCGGCAACGGGACCGAGCGCGTGTTCGTCATGTTCTCGGGGCTCACCTTCAACGACCTCAGCGTCGTCGATGACGGCGGACACGCCGTGGTCACCTTCCCCGACGGCTCGACCATCACCCTGATCGGCCAGGCGGGGAACATCGAAGCGAGCGACTTCGTCTTCGCCATCTGAGGATGGTCGGACGCTCCCGCGCCTGACGCGCGGGGGCGGCGGACCTCATGCGCCCTCCGCTCCTGGCGCGGATATCGCTGTTCGTTCGCGCAACTTGGGGTTAACACTTCCCTATCGGGGGATGGTCGTCGCGGGAGAGCCGCGATCCGCCCATTGGAACTCTCGAGGGACACGGGCGCGGAGGCGTCCGAGGGGGAGCGCGCGCCATGGGAACAGCTGTCGGAAATCCGTTTGTCGTGGTGGCCGGCCTTCCGGTCTTCGCCGAAGGGCAGAACCTCTCGTCCTCGGCGACCAGCTGGGTGTGGGAAGACGGCAACGGCGACGTCTGGTCGTTCACCGGCAGCTTCACGGCCATGGACGGCGATGGAATGCCCACGGCCGGTGTGATCACCGGCTTCGCCATCAACGGCGACGAGTTCGTGGCGGCCGGGGTCTATGTCGGCGTCGCGGCCTTCCTGGCCCACGCGCAGGCGGACGATTCCGACGCCCTGTTCGCACAGATGTTCGCAGGCAGTGACATCTTCACCGGAACGGACGATGCCGACCTGATCATTGCCGGGGCCGGTCACGATTTCGTCGATGGAGGCGACGGCGGGGACGAGATCACGGCCGGCCTCGGCGCCGACGTGGTCTTCGCCGGCGGCCATGACGACGACGTGTACGGCGGCGGCGGCGACGACTTCCTGGTCGGCGGGGCGGGCTACGGCAGCGGCGCCATCGCCGACGGCGACGATCTGCTCAACGGCGGGGACGGCGCCGACGTCCTGTCCGGCCAGATGGGTGCGGACATCCTGATCGGCGGCTCGGACGGGGACATCCTGTTCGGCGGCGACGGCGACGACGACCTGGACGGCGGGGCAGGACTGGACACGGCCTGGTTCCGCTTCGACGACATCGATCTCGTCGGCGGCATCAGCTTCGACGCGAGCATGGTCGGCGTCGACGGGGTCCACAGCGACGGTCTCGGCGGCATGGACACGCTGATCAGCATCGAGCGGGTGCTGGTCGTCGGCACCGAAGACGCTGACACGATCCTTGGCAGCAACGGCGGCGACATCCTCGTGGGCGGCGCCGGCGACGACGACATCTACGGCGGGTACGGCAACGACCTGATCATCGTCGGCGAGGGCTACAGCACCGTCGATGGCGGCTACGGCGACGACCGGATCGTCATCAGCGGCGTCGATGGGGAGTTCGACGTGACCGGCGGCTGCGGCTGCGAGATGGACACCCTGGTCATCGACTGGAGCGGGTCCGACACCGCAATCCTCGCCGGCGCCGTGCTCTACGGCATGTCGCCCGGGATCTTCTACGCCGAGAGCGCCACCGGTTATGTCGAGGGCTACAACTTCGCGCAGTTCGAGATCACCGGCGGGTCGGCCAGCGACCAGCTCAGCGGCTTCATGTACAACGACATCCTGTCGGGCGGGGACGGGGACGACTTCCTCAAGGGCGACACGGCGCTGTCCGACCTCGTGGGCTACGGCGGCAACGACATCCTGTTCGGCGGCGACGGCGTGGACGTGCTGGACGGTCAGACCGGCGAGGACCGGGTCCGCATCACCGTGGTCGACGATTCCGACGACAACGTCGTCGACATGAGCGGCTTCGACACCAGCGGCGCCATGCAGGTGCTGGACGACGCCTGGGGCAGCCTGGACATCATCATCAACATCGAGGGCGTCGCCATCGACGGCGGCGACGGGAACGACGTCCTGACCGGCAGCGACGGCGGCGACACCCTGGCCGGCGGGCGCGGGAGCGACGTGATCAACGCGGGCCTCGGCGACGACGTCGTGATCCAGTCCCTCGGCCAGATCGGCCTCCTCAACATCGGCGCGCCGGACGGGAACGACGTGCTGGATGGCGGCGACGGCTACGACACCCTCTCCTACGAAGGCGTGGACCGGGAGTTGTCGGTCAACCTGACCACCGGCGTGGCCCGTGCCTCGGGCCTCGGCATCGACACCGTGATCGGCTTCGAGCACGTGATCGGCGGCCGCCAGGCCGATGTGCTGGCGGGCAACGGCGAGTTTAACTGGTTCATCGGCGGGGACGGCGACGACCAGATGTTCGGCCTCGGCGGGGAGGACCGGCTCGAAGGCGGCGACGGCGACGACTTCGTCGATGCGGGGGAGGCGGACGACGACGTCGACGGCGGCGCCGGAGACGACTTCGTCCGCGGCCAGTCCGGTTCCGATATCCTCTACGGCGCGTCCGGGAACGACACCCTGCTGGGAGGCGAGGACTCGGACCAGATCTACGGCGAGGACGGCGACGACGTCATCGACGGCGGGGCGGAATCCGACGGCGCCCTGTCGGGAGGCGCAGGCGACGACCTCATTCGCGGCGGTGCGGGCGACGACACCCTGGACGGCGGCGAGGACAATGATCGCCTGGAGGGCGGCTCGGGCGAGGACACCCTCGACGGCGGCGACGGCGACGACCGCCTCAACGGCGGGCGCGGCGACGACTTCTTCCTCAACGCCGACGACGACGGCGAGGACACCCTCGACGGCGGCGCCGGCAACGACACCGGCTACGCCGACCTCGCCGACCTGATCAAA
>DASPLM010000348.1:0-3198 GCA_035627575.1 Caulobacteraceae bacterium
GCCCTGGCGCGCGAGTTCCGGGAGGAGACCGGCCTCGCGGTTCAGGCCGGCGAGCGCTTCGCCGAGGCAGCCCAGTACTTCGTCAAATCGGACGGACGCGCCGTGAACAACCTCGCCGGCTTTTTCGTCGTCCACATCACCGGCCACGACCCGGCCGCCAAGTGCGAGGACGACCACGCCTTGGCGTGGCTGGAGCCGGACCGGGCAGTCCGCGAACTGCGCCACGACGCCCACGCCTGGGCCGTGGCGGCGTGGCTGCGCCGGCGCTGACCGGAACGTAGTCCCGCCCAGGCCGTTTTCTCCTTGAGCACATAAGGAGATGGCCATGGTCGACAGGGACAGGATCGAAGGGTCGGGCCGCAAGATGGGCGGCGACCTGAAGGAAGGCGCCGGGCGCATTCTCGGCGACAGCAAGCTGCAGGCCGAGGGCCGCGCCGACCAGGCCGCCGGCAAGACCCAGAACTTCTGGGGCAGCCTCAAGGACATGTTCCGGGGCGACCGGACGCGCGACCGGCGGATGTAGACACCGCGCGAGGACGACCAGAGAGGGGACCGCTTCGGCGGTCCTTTTCCGTTCGTGGCGCCGGCCCTACCGGCCCAGCTCCTTCATCGCCTTCTCCAGGCCTTCGATGGTGAGCGGATACATGCGGTCGCCGACCAGTTCCTTCACCATCTGGATGGACTGGGTGTAGCTCCAGAAGCGCTCGGGCGTGGGGTTCAGCCAGACCACCTTGTCGTAGATGTCGTTCAGGCGCTGGAGCCAGACGGCGCCGGCTTCCTCGTTCCAGTGCTCGACCGAGCCGCCCGGCATGGCCACCTCGTAGGGGCTCATGGTGGCGTCGCCGACCACCACCACCTTCCAGTCGTGCGGGATGCGGTGCAGCACGTCCCAGGTGCCGACCCGCTCGTCCTGGCGGCGGCGGTTGTCCTTCCACACGAACTCGTAGAGGCAGTTGTGGAAGTAGTAGAACTCCAGGTTCTTGAACTCCGACTTCGCGGCCGAGAACAGTTCCTCACAGAGCTTCACGTGGGCGTCCATGGAGCCGCCGATGTCCAGCAGCAGCAGCACCTTGATCGTGTTGCGCCGTTCGGGGCGCAGGACGATGTCGAGGTAGCCGTGGCGGGCCGTTGAATCGATCGTCTCGTCGAGGTCGAACTCGTCCGGCGCGCCCTGACGGGCCCACTTGCGCAGGCGACGGAGCGCGACCTTGATGTTGCGGGTGCCCAGCTCGACGCTGTCGTCGAGGTTCTTGTACTCGCGCTTGTCCCACACCTTCACGGCGCGGCCCTGGCGCTGGCCCTGGTCGCCGATGCGCACGCCCTCGGGATTGTAGCCGCCCGAGCCGAAGGGCGAGGTCCCGCCGGTGCCGATCCACTTGCTGCCGCCCTCGTGGCGCTCCTTCTGCTCCTCGAGCCGCTGCTTCAGCGTCTCCATCAGTTTGTCGAAGCCGCCGAGCGCCTCGATCTGGGCCTTCTCCTCGTCGGTGAAGAAGCGTTCGGTCAGGCGCTTGAGCCACTCTTCGGGGATATCGGCGAGCGCGCCGTCGTCCACCGTCTCCAGGCCCTTGAAGACGTGGCCGAACACCCGGTCGAACTTGTCGTAGTGCTTCTCGTCCTTGACGAGGGCCGCGCGCGACAGGTGGTAGAAGTCGTCTACCCGGCGGCCGATCACCTGCCGGTCCATCGCCTCCATCAGCGCCAGGTACTCCTTGAGGGAGACCGGGACCTTGGCGTCGCGCAGTTCAGTGAAGAGGCGGAGGAACATGGGGAGAAGGTAGCGGGGGGAGCGGCGGGCGGCTAGCGGTGGCGGGCCCGAACTCCTCGTCCGTCGCGCTGCAGCGTCCGACCCCCATCTATCCCCGCCGCAGGATGAACTCGTGGTCGCGCCAGGCGCCGACGGGGAACTCGTATTCGCCGGCCTTTTCAAAGCCGTAGTGGGCGTAGAGCCGCTGGGCCTTGAGGTTGCCGCTCCAGACGCCGATCCACTGCGGACCGATGAAGCGCTCGTCCAGCCAGGCGAGCGCGGTCTCCAGCAGGCGGCGCCCCAGGCCGTGGCCCTGCGCCTCCTTGCCGACGTAGAGCCGCTTCAACTCGCCCTGGCCCGCCCGGGCGTCTGGGTGGGGCAGGGTGTTGGGGCCCACCTGGGCGAAGCCGGCGATCCGGCCCGACGCGTCCTCGGCCACCCACCAGCCCTGCGCCGGGTCCACAAGCTTCGGCGCGGTGGCTTCCTCGCTGAAGTTCGCCGCCATGAAGGCGGTCATGTCCTGCGGCGGGTAGGGGATTCCGAAGCCGTCGACGAAGGTCTCAACGAAGGTGCGGGCGCCGAGCTCGGCCAGCTGGGCGGCGTCCTCGGGACGGGCGGGGCGGATCGTGTACATGGCCGCGCCATACCCGCTCCGCCCCGTCCTTCCTAGTAGGCCGGGCCTCCTAGTAGTAGCTGCCGGTCTTCAGGCAGGTCTGCCACTTGCGGTACTCGCGCATCTTGCAGGTGCTGTCGCTGCACAGGGCGGACGAGGAATAGTGCCGCTGGTTGCACATCTTCCGGCGCGGACTGTCGGCGGCGGGGGCCGCCGCGGTGGATGAGGCGGGCTTCGCCGGCTTCGCGGAAGCCGGCTTCGAGGGCTTTGCGGCCGGGGTCGAGGTCGCGGGCCGCGACGGCGCCAGGGCCGCGTTCCGGCCGCCGGCCTTGCGGATCTCCGCCTGGACCATCGTGCCGATCGCGGAGTCGAGCGGGGTGAAGCCGGACTGTGCGCGCAGGTTGGGGTTCGCCCCGCGCCGCAGAAGTTCGCGGACCATCTCCAGGTTCCCGTCGCCCGCCGCGTAGTGGAGCAGGGTGTAGCCCTCCGAAGTCTGCATGTTGATGTCGATACCCTTGTCGAGCTCGGCGATGGCGTCGGCGTTCCGCCGGGCGCCGATGTTCCAGCGCACCTTGTCGAAGTCGGCGCCGGCCGCCGCCGGGGTTGCTCCGCCGCCTCGCACGCCCGCCTTCCACTCGGCTTCGGCGCGGCGCAGGCGCGCGGAAACCATGGTCCCGATCGCCTGGTCCAGGGGAGTCTGGCCGATGCCCGTCCGGATGGTCGGGTCGGCGCCGCGGGCCAGCAGGGCGTCCACCATGGCGAGGTTCCCCGCGCCGGACGCGAAGTGGAGCAGGGTGTAGCCTTCGTCGTTCTGCATGTTGATGTCGAACTGGCCGCTGTC
>DASPLM010000349.1:0-3414 GCA_035627575.1 Caulobacteraceae bacterium
AGTCGAGATATTCTTCGAAGAGCCGGTCGCAGGCAGACCGGGAGTCGCGTACGCCTTCCGGGGCGCGGTCCGTACGGCCGACGGCGACGACATGATCCGCTTCCGCCGGGAATTCGAGACGGCGTGGGTCTCGCGCTTCCCGGCCGCCGCGGCCGCCGTCGTGGACTGCCCGTCCCCCTGAAGGCCGGCGGACGCCTGCCAGCGGCTCACGAGGCGCGACGAGGGGCACTGGCGCGCGGGCGGCGGTCCGTGCGAGGCTGCGCAAAACGCCACCACCGGTCGGGAAACGCCATGAACACCTTCAGCCTCAACCGTCGCTCGATGCTGGCCGGCAGCCTGCTCGCGGGCGCCAGCCTCACCGCCCTCAGCCCGGCCTTCGCCCGCGCCCAGGCGGCCCCTGGCGCCGGCGGCGACGTCTTCACCTTCCCCACCCACATCCGCGACCTGCCGAACGGGCTGCGCGTGATCGTGATCGAGACCGGCTTCCCCGACATCGTCTCGCTGCAGATTCCCGTGTCCGTCGGCTCTCGCAACGAGGTGGAGCCCGGCAAGTCCGGCTTCGCCCACTTCTTCGAGCACATGATGTTCCGCGGCACGAAGAACATCTCGGCGACCCGGTTCCAGCAGTACCTGACCGACATGGGCGCGGACTCGAACGCCTACACGTCCGACGACCGGACGAACTACCACATGACCTTCAACAAGGAGGACCTGGAGACGGCGTTGATGATCAACGCGGATCGCTTCCAGCACCTCGAGTACGCCGAGCCCGAGTTCCGCACCGAGGCCCTGGCCGTGCTGGGCGAGTACAACAAGAACAGCGCCAACCCGATTTCGAAGCTGCTGGAGGTGATGCGCGACAACGCCTTCACCACCCACACCTACAAGCACACCACCATGGGCTTCCTGGCCGACATCCAGGCGATGCCCGAGCAGTTCGCCTACAGCCGGCAGTTCTTCGACCGCTACTACCGGCCCGAGTTCACCGCGATCATCGTCGCCGGCGACGTGAAGCCCGAGCCCACCTTCGCCCTGGTCGAGAAGTACTGGGGCGCCTGGCAACCCGGGAAGCCGGTGCCGGCGGTCCCGGTCGAGCCGGCCCCGAACGGCCCCCTCTACGCCCACGTGCCCTGGCCGAGCGAGACCACACCGTGGGTCGCCGTCGGCTTCCGCGGCCCCGCCGCCTATCCGGCGGCGTCCAACCCGAACAAGGGGGACCAGCAGGCGCTGGACGTGCTCGGCCAGTACGCCTTCGGCCCGACCTCGCCGCTGTACCAGCGCCTGGTGCTGCGCGAGCAGAAGGTGGAGGCCATCGGCTCCTACTTCCCCGACAGCGTTGATCCCAACCTGATGATCGTCTTCGCCCAGCCGAAGAAGAAGGAGGACATCGCCTACGTCCGCGAGGCGATCCAGGCCGAGCTCGCCGCCCTGCGCTCGACTCCGGCCGATCCGGCCCGAATCGATGCCATCCGCAGCGCGCTGAAGTACGGCTTCGCCGCCGGCCTCGACAGCACCGAGGCCGTGGCCGACGCCATCGTGCCGGTGGTCGCCGCCACACGCGACCCGCAGATGCTGAACGCGATCTACCGCAGCTACGACCGGATCACGCCGGCCGACATCCAGCGGGTCGCCAACAAGTACTTCAACGACAAGGGCATGATCGTCACGACCCTGGCCCACGGCGACATCGACGCCGCGGCGAAGGACAAGGGCGGCATCGACGCCCGCGTGAAGCCGGGCTCGGCCGCTCCGGCCGCCGCCCCGGCCCTGGCCATCGCCGCCCGCCCGACGCCCGCAGCGGGCGCCCGGGGGCGGTTCAAGGAACTGATCCAGCCCACCGGTTCGGCCCTGATCGACGTGCGCATGAACTTCCTCGCCGGCTCGGCCGACGATCCCAGGGGCAAGGAAGGCCTGGCGCAGCTGACCGCGATGATGGTCACCGAGGCCGGATCGCGCGCCATGCCCTACGAGGCGATCCAGGGCGCGCTCTATCCGCTGGCCGCCGGCTTCGGCGCCATGGTGGACAAGGAGATGACCACCTTCGCCGGCACCGTCCACCGCGACAACGCCGACAAGTGGTACGACGTCATCGCCGGCCAGTTGCTCGACCCCGGCTTCCGCGAGACCGACTTCACCCGGGTGAAATCGGCCCTGATCAACGGCATCCGCGTGGGCCTGCGCGGCAACAACGACGAGGAGCTCGGCAACGAGGTGCTCTACGAGCAGCTCTACGCCGGCCACGCCTACGGCCACCTGAACGCCGGCCACGCGCCGGCTGTTGAAGCGCTGACGCTCGACGACGTGCGCGCCTTCCACAAGGCTCACTATACCCAGGCCAACCTGACGCTCGGCGTCGCCGGCGGCGCCAGCCGCGAGTTCCTGGCCAAGGCCCGCGCCGACCTCGCCGCGCACCTGCCGGCGGGCCAGGCTTCCCGCCGCGCCATCCCCGCGGCGAAGAAGCCCTCGGGCCTGGACGTCACCCTGGTGCAGAAGAACACCCGTGCGGCGGCCATCTCCATGGGCTTCCCGATCGAGGTGAAGCGCGGCCATCCGGACTTCGTGGCCCTGTACCTGTTCCGCAGCTTCCTGGGCGAGCACCGCGCCTCGTCGGCCTACCTGTACCAGCGCATGCGCGAGATCCGCGGCATGAACTACGGGGACTACGCCTACACCGAGTACTTCCCGGGGGGCATGTACCAGTTCGCCCCGCCGCCGAACGTGGCGCGCAGCCAGCAGGCCTTCCGCATCTGGCTGCGGCCTGTGCCGCCGGAGCAGACCCACTTCGCCATCCGCATCGCCAAGTTCGAGCTGGACCGTCTGATCAAGAACGGCCTCTCGGCCGAGCAGTTCGAGCGGACCAAGGGCTTCCTGACCAAGTCGACCGGCCTGCTCACGGCCCGCCAGGGCGTACGCCTCGGCTACACGCTGGACCAGCAGTTCTACGGCGTGAACCCCGACTTCACCGCCTACATCCGCGACGGTCTGAACGGCCTGACGCGGGAGAAGGTCAACGCGGCGATCAAGCGCCACCTGGGCGGTCCGGACATGGCCATCGTGGTGATCACCCCCCAGGCTGAGGCCCTGGCCAAGGCGCTGATCGAGGATACGCCTTCGCCGATCAAGTACGCCTCGGAGAAGCCGGCCGAGATCCTCGCCGAGGACAAGCTGATCGAGGTCTATCCGCTGCCGATCGAGGCCGCGGACGTGAAGATCGTCCCCGTGGAGAAGGTCTTCGAAGGCTACCTGTTCGGCTGATGCGGCCTTCCATCCCGTCGGCCCGCCTGGCGCTGCTGGCGCCGGGCGGCGCCCCGGCGGCGGGCGACCGGCCCCGGCCCTTGGCGGTCGCCGATGGCGCTGGAGACCCGCGGCGACGGGACGGTGCGGCAGGCGCCCCGTTTCCCCGCCGACAGCGGC
>DASPLM010000350.1:0-7389 GCA_035627575.1 Caulobacteraceae bacterium
ACGACGGCCGCCTGACCGATGGCCAGGGCCGCACGGTCGACTTCCGCAACACCCTGATCATCATGACCTCGAACATGGGCGCCGAATACCTGGCCGCCCAGGGCGAGGGCGACGACGTCGAGGCCGTGCGGCCCAGGGTGATGGAGACCGTCCGCGGCCACTTCCGCCCCGAGTTCCTGAACCGGATCGACGAGATCATCCTGTTCCAGCGGCTGGGCCGCGCGCAGATGGGCTCGATCGTGAAGATCCAGCTGGAGCGGGTGGAGAAGCTGCTGGCCGACCGCCGCATGGCCATCGTGCTGGACGCCTCGGCCGAGGCCTGGCTGGCGGACAAGGGCTACGACCCGGTCTACGGCGCCCGCCCGCTGAAACGCGTCATCCAGAAGGAGCTGGTGGATCCCATCGCCCGGCTGCTGCTGGCCGGCGAACTGGCCGACGGCGACGTGATCCAGGTCTCCGGCGGCGACGGCCGGCTGGAGATCGGCAAGGCCAAGGTGCACTGAGGCCCGACGAGCCCCTCCGGCCGTGCGTCGGAGGGGCTCGCGCCCGGGACTGAAAGCCTCTGGGGCGGCCGTCCGCCTGCGGTCCGGGCAGCAGGCTTTTCCAAAGAGCCCGGCGGGATCGTTGCTTTCGCCAACCTCCAGCCATTGCCGAAACGTCGTTACGCGTGATCAATCCCCGCGGGGCGGGGGCGCGCGACCATGAGCGATTTCGAGTTCTACTTCTCGTATTACGGCCTCCTGCTCGGCTTCTCGGTGGCGACGGTCATCGGCGGGCTGGCGCGCGCGCTGAACGAGCGCGAACGGGCCCGGATCGGAGTGTTGACGCCTCTGCTGGCGCTGTTCGTCCTGCTCGACATCTCCAGCTTCTGGCTCAGCGCCTGGGACGAGCGGGAGACGCTTCGGATTGGCTGGGCGGTCCTGTTCAGCGGCCTCGCCGTCGCCGGGACCTACTATCTCTCCGCGTCACTGGTGTTTCCCAACCGGGACGACCACTGGCCCAGCCTCGAAGATCACTACTGGGCCCGCAAGCGGTGGGTGGTCGGCGGCCTGCTGGCGATCAACCTCGTCCTCATGGTGGAGGCCTTCATGGGGCGTCCGCCGGCATGGGACGACTGGCTCGCCTGGGTCTGGCAACTGGCCTACTTCGCGCCCCTGCTCGCCCTGATCTTCAGCCGGCGCCGCGCGGTCGATCTGGGCCTCCTGATATTCCTGATCCTGTTCTATCTGACGATAGCGCTGGGACTGCTGCCGGAGTCGCAGTGGGGCCAAGGTTCGGCGCTCTGATGTCTCTCCCGACGCCGTCTCTGGCCCATCCTTTCCGCCGCGGTAGGCCTAACCCCGATTAGCCAAGCCCCTGCACGGTTCGCAAACCCTGCGGGCGCATTGTGGCGGCAGTAACGAGTTCGTCCGCGTGGAGGACGCCCAATGCAACTGCTGCTCGCCCTGGTCCTGTTCGGCGCCGTCTGCGGCGTCGTCGTCCGCAACCGCACCGGCGCCGCGGGAGGGGCGCTGCTGGGGGCGCTGGTCGCCTGGTACGTCGGCCCTCGCGTCGGGGGCTTCGTGGGCCTGACGCCGTCGGGTCGCCGCATCGCCGAGACCCTGGAGCACGCCGGCGCCGGCCACGTGTCCATCTGGATGATGGTCGCCGCCGCCTTCGTCGGCGTGCTCATCGCCTGGGGCCTGTTCGGCCGCTCGAAGGAGCACCGGCCCGACTGGGAATGGGACCCGGACCACCCGAAGTACCGCAGGCGCCTGCGCCGGCGCATGGCGGGGTGAGGGACGCACGCGGCGAACTCGGGGACGGGATCGCCGCCGTATGCGCAACGCCTTGCGCCCTGCGACCCGACCCTCTCCCGCTCCCCATCTGCGCGGCCCGAGGGCGCGAGCGCGCCATCAAGGAGGTTCAGGAAGAACCGGCCAGGCTCGGCAGCGGCCGGCGGTTCTTCCCGCACAGCTTTTGCCGGCCCGATTCATGCCTCCTTCGCCTTCGTCGCGCATGGTGCGCTTCGAATTGAGACGGCGAGGCTCGGGCAGAATGACCGCGGAACATCTGAAACCCCTGACGGCGCTACGCTTCTTCGCGGCCATGTGGGTGGTGCTGTTCGCCTGGTGGCCCGTGTCCGGTTTCGGGCCGGCGCCCGAGTTCATCGCCCGCGGCTACCTTGGCGTGGACCTGTTCTTCGTCCTGTCCGGTTTCATCCTGTGCCACGTCTACCTGGACCAGGCCGGGCAGCGGCGCTTCCGCTACGGCGGGTTCCTGTGGAACCGGCTGGCGCGCGTCTATCCGCTGCACCTGTTCACCCTCGCGGGCGTGGGCCTGATGGCCGGGGCGGCCGCGGTCGCCGGCATGAGCATCGACGGCAATGTCCTGTCCTGGGAGACCCTGCCGGCCAACATCCTGATGGTCCACGCCTGGGGCGTCACCGACGTGGCCGGCTGGAACCACCCGTCGTGGTCGATCTCGGCCGAGTGGTTCGCCTACCTGACCTTCCCCATCTTCGCCGCCGCCGCCTGGGGCCTGCGCGCCCGGCCGCTGCTGGCGCTGGGCCTCGCGGTGGCCGCCCTGTTCGGCGCCTATGCGGGCTACCAGGCCCTGACCGGCCAGACGCTGACGCTCGCCACCTTCGCCGGCGGCGCGGTGCGCATCGTGCCCGCCTTCGCGCTGGGCTGCGCCGCCTTCCTCGTCTTCCGCGCCGGCCATCTGGCCAATCCCAAGGTCGCGCTGGCCGCCTTCCTCGGCGGCCTCGTGGCCGTGATCTCGAGCGCCGCGCTGGGCCTGCCGGACGGCGTCACCGTGACCCTGTTCACGCCGATGATCCTGGGGCTCGCCGGCCTCGCCGCCGTCGAACGCAACCCGTTGTCGGCCGGCCCCTTGGTCTACCTCGGGGAGGTCAGCTACTCGGTCTACATGCTGTGCATTCCGTGGCAGCTGTTCAGCGTCAACGCCGCCCAGAAGCTGCTGGGCCTGCCCGGCGAGACCGTGCCGGCGTGGATCTGGCTGCCGCTCGTGGCCATGCTGCCGCTGCTGGCGGCGGGGACCTATCACCTGGTGGAAAAGCCCGCGCGGGCGGCCATGAAGGCCTACGCCGCTCGCCGTCCGCGCGAACGCGGCGCGCCGCAGATCGCCTGAAAGGCTTGCGCAACCTTTGCCCGGTATGGTGAAACATACCGGTCACTGGGCGGGAGCGAGTCTCCAACATGATGAAACGGCTGACTGCCGCCGCGGTTGCGGCGTCTCTCATCTTTTTCAGCACGGGCGCCGGCGCGGCGAAAGCCGAGTCCTACTGGCAGTGCGTGACCTTCGCCCGGATGTTCTCGGGCATCCAGATCTTCGGGGACGCCTGGACCTGGTGGGAGAAGGCCTCGGGCAAGTACGCCAAGGGCTTCACCCCCGAGACCGGCGCGGTGCTGGTGTTCAAGCCGGTCGGAAAGATGACCCGCGGCCACGTCGCCGTCGTCAGCGAGGTCCTCACCGACCGCATCGTCCAGATCACCCACGCCAACTGGGGCGGCAGCCGCGGCAAGGTGGAGGAGGACGTCACCATCGTCGACGTTTCGCCCAAGGGCGACTGGAGCCAGGTCAAGGTCTGGTACGGCCCGAGCCGCGATCTCGGCACCACCGTCTACCCGACCTACGGCTTCATCTATAACGCCGCCAGGGACGCCGCCACGCGCATTGCCGCCGCCGCCGGCCAGGACTAAACCCGCAGCAGACCCGCGCCGCCTCGGCCGGTCGGACAAACCGGGCGGAGACCACGCGTGATCCGGATCCTGCGCGCCGCCCAGACCGCCTTCGAGGAACCCCGGCTTGACGACAGCTGGGTCCTGCCGCCGGACACGGTCTGGATCGATCTGGTCGAACCCACCCGCGAGGAGGAACTGGCGGTCGAGCGCTCGCTCGGCGTCCTGGTGCCGACGCGCGAGGAGATGGCCGAGATCGAGGCCTCCAGCCGCCTCTACCAGGAGGACGGCGCGACCTTCATGACCGCCACCCTGCTGCACCGGCCCGACCCCCTGGACGACGCGCCCCAGTCGGGGCCGCTGACCTTCGTGCTGGCGGGCGAGCGTCTCGTCACCATCCGCTACTTCGAGCCGAAGTCCTTCCCGATCTTCGCCGACCAGGTCGGGCGGCAACCCGAACTGTGCGCGACCGGCGTGACGACCTTCATCAACCTGATGGAGGCGGTGGTCGACCGCACCGCCGACAATCTCGAGTTCACCTCGGCCGAGGTGGAGTCGATTTCGAAGCACATCTTCGGGCGCCAGCGGATCCGCCGCTTCGACGCGGTGCTGGCGCGGCTGGGCCGCAACCAGACCGCCAACAACAAGGTGCGCGACAGCCTGGTCAGCCTGGCGCGGCTGATCAGTTTCGCGGGCTTCGCCGAACAGATCGAGCATAACGCCGACGCGCGCGGGCACCTGGAGTCGATGCAGCGGGACATCCAGTCCCTGACCGATCACTCCAGCCACCTGTCGACCAACATCACCTTCCTGCTCGACGCGGCGCTCGGAATGATCAACATCGAGCAGAACTCGATCATCAAGATCTTCTCGGTGGCCGCCGTGGCCTTCATGCCGCCGACCCTCGTGGCCTCGATCTACGGCATGAACTTCGTGCACATGCCCGAGCTGAAGTGGATGGCCGGCTATCCCATGGCGCTTTGCCTGATGGCGATCTCGGCGGCCGTCCCGCTGTGGTACTTCAAGCGCAAGGGGTGGCTGTAGGACCCTGTCTCCCCCTTTCGCGGCAGCGAACGGGGGAGGTGTCGCCGCAGGCGACGGAGGGGGAAAATCGCAGCCCGCCGCGCTTTCGGCTTTCCCCCTCCGGCCGCTGCGCGTCCACCTCCCCCAATACTCCGCATCGGGGGAGACGGGAGGCGCCCCGCCTCAGCTGCCCGCCGCCTCGGCCAGCACCTCGCGCACCAGCTCCGGCTGCTTCATCGGGAAGAAGTGGTCGCCGCCCTCGACGACCCGGACCGTGGCGTTCGGGTGGCGGCGCTGGAACGCGTCCGGGTCCTCGATGCGGCAGGTGGAGTTCCTCACGCCCTTCAGGATGATCGCGGGGCCGCCGTAGCGGCGGAGCGCCGCGTACGGGTCGTGGGCGTGTGTCGAGTAGTTCAGCGCCTCCCAGTCCGGGCGGCAGGTCAGCTCGACCGAGCCGTCCTCGCGCTCGCGGAAGCCGTCGGCGACGTAGTCGGCCACCATGGCCTCGGGCCAGCCCTTGAAGGCGCCCCGGCCCGTGTAGGAGGCCAGGGCGGCGGCCTTGCTCTCGAACACGGAACGGCGCCGGGCGGCGGCGGCGGCGATCGGCGCGCGGGCGCGGGCCAGGGCCGCCGACCAGGGCAGGTGGGCGAGCGCCACGCCGGCCTTGCCCCACATCACCGGATCGAACAGGGCCAGGGAGGCGACGCGCTCCTTGGCCCGCGCGGCGGCCAGCAGGGCCACGGCGCCGCCCATGGAGTGGCCGGCGAGCGTCACCGGGGGCCCGTCCAGGGCCTCGAGCAGCCCGAGCAGGTCATCGCGAAATGGTCGCCAGCTGAGGCGGCCCGGCTGGTGCGCCGGCAGCGGCGTCGTGCCATGGCCGCGCAGGTCCGGGGCGACGATGCGCAGGCCGGCCGCCAGGGGGGCCAGGATCGTGCGATAGGTGCGGGCGTTGAAGCCGTTGGCGTGGACGAACACCACGTCGACCGGCCGGCCCGGGTCGCCGAAGTCGAGCACCGACATCTCGCCCGAACCGGCGCGGGACTCGATCGGGATCAGACGACGGCGAGGTTCGGACAGACGCGCAGCGTCCATGGCGGCGGCTCCAGATTAACGGCATTCACTTAAGACGTCTTCAGCCGGGCCGAAAGTCCTGCCCGCGTCGCCACGCCGCGAAGACCTCCGCCGCGGAGGCAAATTGTCGCTCCCTGTGCATGGTGAACTTGCTTCAGGTGAGTTCCCGCCGCCGAAAGGCGCTGCTAGCCTGCGTTGAGTGTGGTTGAATTCGTTCGAGTGTGCAGAGGCTTAGCATGGCATACGTGGATATTGCCGGGACCGGGGGCGACGACGTCCTGGTCATCGACGACGGCGACCACGGGCGCATCCGCGGCCTCGGCGGCGACGACAAGCTCTCGGGCGCCTCGGGCGCCGACACCCTGGACGGGGGCGACGGCGCCGACACCCTGCTGGGGAACGCCGGCGACGACGTCCTGATCGGCGGGACCGGCGACGACCTGCTGGACGGCGGCGACGGCTACGACATCGCCGACTACGGCACGGCCGGCGCGGCGGTGACGCTGGACTTCTCCGGCGGCCAGCACGTTTTCGCGGGCGAGTGGGGGCTGGACCAGCTGCTCAACGTCGAGGCGGTGCGCGGCACGGCCTTCAACGACACCATCTACGGCAACCGCAACGCCACCATCATCGGCGGCGACGGCGACGACATCCTCGGCTGGTCCCAGATCATGGACGGCGGGAACGGCGACGACGTGTTCCTGGCCCCGGGCGGCTTCTACAACGACTACCTGGGCGGCGCCGGCTTCGACGTGGTCGACTTCAGCTACAACTACGGCGGCACGGACAGTCAGTTCGTCGGCATCACCGTCGACCTGAACAAGACCGAGCGGCAGAAGGTCTCCAGCCAGAACACCAACTCCAGCCAGTGGTGGTTCTGGGACAACGACCTGTTCTCCTCCATCGAGGGGCTGAAGGGCTCCAGCCGGCAGGACCGCTTCATCGGCACGGCGGGCGACGAGACCTTCTGGGGCGGCGGCGCGGACGACACCCTCGAGGGCCGTGGCGGCGACGACCTGCTGGACGGCGGCTCGGGCGCGGACTTCGCCTTCTACGGCAATGCTTCGGCGGCGATCGCGGTGGACCTGCGGATCACCACAGCCCAGGCCATCGGCGCGGGCGAGGGTTCGGACACCCTGGCGTCGATCGAGAACGTCTGGGGCAGCGCCCACGGCGACGCCCTGACCGGCGACGACGGCGCCAACGCCCTGTGGGGCCAGGCGGGCGACGACACGCTCCAGGGGGGAGCGGGCGACGACGTGCTGCGCGGCGGCTACGGCGACGACGTGCTGGACGGCGGCGCCGGCTTCGACATGGTCGACTTCCGCGACCAGGCCATGCTGGCAACGGCCATGTACAATGCGACGCCCGGCGTGAACGTCACCTTCTCCGGACTCCAGAACGCCGGCGAACTGGGCGTCGACCAGTTGATCAATTTCGAGGGCCTGCACGGCTCCTACCTGGACGACGTCATCACCGGCGACGCCGCGCGCAACGTCCTGGAAGGCCACAACGGCCGCGACGTGATCTACGGCATGGGCGGCGACGACGAGATCCTGGGCGGCGGCGACGCCGACACCATCTACGGCGGCGACGGGAACGACTGGATCTA
>DASPLM010000351.1:0-5450 GCA_035627575.1 Caulobacteraceae bacterium
ATGGATCCGGAGCCGGTGGTCATCGAGGCCTCGACCGGCATCAGCGTCTTCTCCGACTCCATGCTCGGCGCCCGCGCCTCGGGCCTGCTGCGCGGCTTCGTCGTCACCGACGGCGGCCGCTACGTCGGCGTCGGCACCATGCTCAGCCTGCTGCAGACCACCAGCGCCGCCGCGCGCCGTCGGCTCGACGCCCAGGCCGACGAGGCGCAGGCCGCCGCCCAGATGCAGGTGACCGCCCAGGCGGGCGCCCGGGCCAAGAGCGCCTTCCTCGCCGTCCTCAGCCATGAACTGCGCACCCCGCTGAACGGCGTCCTGGCCGTGGCCGAGCTGCTCCAGCGGCAGCCGCTCAATCCCGATGCGCACGCCTATGTGCAGACCATCGTCGACTCCAGCGACACCCTCCTGCGGACCCTGTCCGACGCCGTCGACCTGGCCCGCGCCGAGGCCGGCGAGCTGACCCTCTCCGCCCAGCCGATGCTGGTGCGCGAGATCATGGACGAGGTGCAGCGCGCCTGGGCGCCGCGCGCCGCCCAGGACGGCGTCACCCTGATGGTCAGTTTCGACGGCGACCCTGACCTCGCCGGCGAGGTCGACGCCGGCCGCGTGGGCCAGGTGTTCAACAACCTGATCGGCAACGCGCTGAAGTTCGCCCGCGAAGGCGTGGTGGAGGCGAGCCTGCGCGCCGTCGCCGACGGCGACCGCGTCCGCGTCGAGGGCAGCGTCCGCGACAAGGGCCCCGGAATTCCCCAGGACAAGCTGGACAGCCTGTTCGACCTGTCGCCCTCGTCCGCCAACCACCACGCCGGCGGCTCCGGCCTTGGCCTGGCCATGTGCCGGCAGGTCATCGAGATGATGGGCGGCCAGATCCGGGCCGAGAGCAACGCCGGCCACGGCGCCACCTTCACCTTCGACTTCAGCGTCCAGCGCGCCTGGATCGAGGAGCCGGACCAGTCCAACGTGTCGGAACTGGCCGAGCTCAGCCTGCAGAGCCAGCCGCACATCCTCATCGTCGACGACAACGCGACCAACCGGGTCGTCGCCCAGGCCCTGTGCGAGATGTTCGGCTGCACCTCCGAGTGCGCCGAGGACGGCCTCGAGGCCGTGGAGGCGGTGCAGAGCAAGCGCTTCGACCTCGTGCTGATGGACATCAAGATGCCGCGCATGGACGGCGTCCAGGCCACCCAGGCCATCCGCGCCATGGAGGGCGCGGCCGGCGATACGCCGATCATCGCGCTCACCGCGAACGCCGACCCGGCCGACGCCAAGCACTACCTGTCGATCGGCATGGCCTCGGTGGTCGAGAAACCCATCAAGCCCGAGCGCCTGCGCGCGGCCATCAATCAGGCGCTCAGCGCCGAACCGGCCGCTGCCGCCGAGGCTCCCCGGGGCCGCAAGGCGGGCTGATCGGACGACGCCTCAGTCGTCCTCGTCCTCCTCGTCGTAGCCGACCAGCGCCAGGGCCCTGGCCTTGACCCCGTTCAACTCGGCCCAGCGCAGAAGCCCCTCCTCCCGCCCGTGGGTGATCCACAGCTCGCCCGGAGCCACGTCGCCCACCGTCCGGGTCAGTTCGTCCCAGTCGGCATGGTCGGAAATCACGAGGGGCAACTCCACGCCTCTCTGGCGGGCCCTCGCCCGCACGCTCATCCAGCCGGAGGCGAAGGCCGTGACCGGATCGGCGAAGCGACGGGCCCAGCGGTCGGCGATGGCGGACGGCGGGGCGACGACGATCTCGCCGGCGAACTTGTCCTTCCGGTCGGCCGTGGCGGGGGCCAGGGGCCCCAGGTCGACGCCGTGGTCCTGATAGAGCCGGTTCAGCCGCTCCATCGCGCCGTGCACGTAGATGGTGCGGTCGTATCCGGCCTCTCGCAGCAGCCGGATGATCCGCTGCGCCTTGCCCAGCGCATAGGCGCCGACGAGGTGGGTGCGCTCCGGGAACTGGGCGACGGAGCGCAGCAGCCGGGCGATCTCGCCGCTGTCCTCCGGGTGGCGGAAAACCGGTAGGCCGAAGGTGGCCTCGGTGATGAACACGTCGCAGGGCACCGGTTCGAAGGGGACGCAGGTCGGGTCGCGCCGGCGCTTGTAGTCGCCGGACACGACCATGCGCAGGCCGCCGCACTCGACCACCGCCTGGGCCGAGCCGAGGACGTGGCCGGCCGGTGCGAGCCGGACCTCCGCGCCCCCCGCCTTGACGATCTCGCCGTAGGCCGCCGCCTGGGTCGTGCGCGCGAAGTCTGCGCCGTAGCGCTCGGTCATGATGGCGAGCGTCTCCGCCGTCGCCAGCACCGCCCCGTGGCCCGCCCGTGCGTGATCGGCGTGGCCGTGGGTGATGACGGCGCGCGCCACGGGGCGCACCGGATCGATGTAGAAGTCGCCTGGCGCGCAGTAGAGCCCCTCCGGCTTGGGGCAGAGCAGCTTCTCCGGGCGAAGGGCGGTCATCACGGCGATATAATGCGCCACCGGCGAAATCCGTCAGGCGCGACGCGCATCGTCGCGCTGGCTATAAGCGCTCCATGGCGTCGCCCCCCTCCCTCAAGGACCTCATGCCCCAGCTCGCCGCCGGCGCGCCGCATACCCATGCGCTGGGCTTCGTCCTCGAGGGGGTCGAGGGCGACGTGGTCACCCTCAGGGCGCCGTACCGGGACGACCTCGTGGGCGATCCGGAAACGGGCGTTCTGGCCGGAGGCGTCGCCACGACCCTGCTGGATCATGTCTGCGGGCTCGCCGTCTGGGCGGCGCTGGACCGGTTCGTCCCCATCGCCACCCTCGACCTGCGCATCGACTACATGCGTCCGGCGGAACCCGGCCTGGCCCTGTTCGGCCGCGCCCGCTGCTACAGGCTGACCCGCTCCGTCGCCTTCGTGCGGGCCTGGGCCTACGACCGGGACGCCGACGACCCGGTGGCGGCGGCCCAGGCCGCCTTCATGCTGAACACCGACCGGGAGCGGTCCGAGGCCGCGGGAGCGGAGCCATGAGCGACCGCCAGGCGCGCCTGGACGCCGTCCTCGCCGGCATCCCCTACGCCCGGTTCCTGGGCGTGCAGGTCAAACTCGCGGGCGACGAACTGACGGGCGTGCTGCCCTTCGCCCAGCATCTGGTGGGCAATCCGATGCTGCCGGCGCTGCACGGCGGCGTGATCGGCGCCTTCCTCGAGATGACCGCCATGGCGCAGCTCGCCCTGATCGAACAGCGCGCCCGCCTGCCCCGCCCCATCGGCGTCACCGTCGAGTACCTGAGGCCCGGGCGCGCCCGCACCACCTACGCGCGGGCGCAGGTGAAGCGGGTCGGCCGCCGCATCGCCAACGTCCACGTCGAGGCCTGGCAGGACGCGCGATCCGCGCCCATCGCCACCTTGCGCGCCCATTTCCTGCTCGCCTCGCAGTAGAAGCCGGCTGTTATAGCTGGCGTTTTATGTATCGGCGCTCGGCGTGGGCCGGCGCCCGGGCGCGCCTGTTAACCATGCGTGTCAAAATGGCGCAGTTTTCCTGTTCAGCTTTCGTCGTAGTTGTGTTAATCAGTGATTTACCAACTTCTATTGGGGCTGAAGTGATGACGAAGGTTGAAGCCGCCACGGCGGTCGCTACGAAACTCCTCGCTGCGGAAGACGCGGTCGATACGGCCATGATCCGCCACACCCAGCTGCTCGAGCAGATGGTTGAGGCCCGCAAGGTTCTGGGCGTCTCCGCCACGACCGGCGAACTGGCCCAGGTTCGCGTCTGCGATGCGATCGCCGCCCTCTCGGAGGCCCGCCGCGCCGTCATGGCCGCGCACGCCGCCCTGGCCAGCGTCGAGAAGAAGATGGACCTGCGCGTCAGCGCCGGCCTCGGCGACAAGCCGGAAGAAGAGCCGAAGCGTCCGAACGTGGACCTCCGCGCGGTCTCCTGACCAAAAGGTAATCCGCGGGTGGCTTGCGCCGCTCGCCGAACTTGATCACGCTTCGCCCTCGGACGGTCCCGTCCGGGGGCGATTGCTTTGCTGGATACCATCTACTCTCAGATCGCGGGGGCCATCGTCCTGCTGGTCTCTGGCTTCGCCTTCTGGAAAGGCGACATGCCGGAGAAGCGCGGCGCCGGCGTCATTGCCATCGCCTTCCTGGCCAGCATCATCATCCAGGATCAGAGCGACTACGATTCCATCGCCATCATGGGGGTGGACGTGGTCGTGCTGTGCGCGCTGGGCCTGCTGGCCTGGAACAGCGATCGGAACTGGCCGATCTGGGCGGCGGCCTGCCAGTCGATCGTCGTCGCCAGTCACTTCGCCTACCTGCTCGACTTCCAGATTTCCGTGCGCGCCTACCTGAACGCCCAGGCTCTGGCGGCCTATGCGGTCGTCTTCTGCCTTGCCGCCGGCACCTTCATCGCCTGGCGGGAACGCGAAGCGCTCAAGGGCATGACCTGAACGCCGGCTCGCGTTTGGCAGCGAAACCGGACTTGGCGCATTGAAGGCGCGACACTACGGAGTCGTCCCCCTGCCCACCCCCGTCGTGAAACTGCCGGCCGGCGAAGAAGTCCCTGCGCTCGGACAGGGAACCTGGCGCATGGCCGAGCGCCCCGAACGCCGCGCCGACGAGATCGCCGCCCTGCGCCGCGGCGTCGATCTCGGCATGACCCTGATCGACACCGCGGAGATGTATGCGGACGGACGAGCCGAGAGCCTGGTCGCCGAGGCCCTCGGCGACCAGCGGGACGGCCTGTTCATCGTCAGCAAGGCCTTCCCGCAGAACGCAGGACGCGACAGCCTGCCCCGCGCCTGCGGGCGTAGCCTCAAGCGGCTGCGCACCGACCGCATCGACCTGTACCTGCTGCACTGGCGCGGCCGCGTCCCGCTGGCCGAGACGGTCGAGGCGATGGAAGCCCTGCGCGACGCCGGCAAGATCCGCCACTGGGGCGTCAGCAACCTGGATGTCGACGACATGGACGAGTTGGTCGCCGCCGGCGGCGAGGCCTGTGCGACGAACCAGGTGCTCTACAACCTGACCCGTCGCGGACCGGAATTCGACCTCCTGCCCTGGATGCGGGCGCGCGCCATGCCCGCGATGGCCTACAGCCCGATCGAGGAGGGCCGGCTCGCGGACGAACCCCGGCTGGCCGCCGTGGCGGCCCGCCATGGGGTGGACCCGGCGCAGGTCGCGCTCGCCTGGACTCTGCGCACCGGCGACGTCATCGCCATTCCGAAGACGGGCACGGCGGCCCACGTGGAGCAGAACCGGCGCGCGCTCGATCTGGCGCTCACCGAGGGAGACCTCGCCGAACTGGACGCAGCCTTCCCGCCGCCACGGCGCAAGGTCGGGCTGGAGATGATCTAGGCCGCGAACTCCCCGCGTGCGCCTTTCTCGATCAGGTCGATGGTCCGGCCTAGGCCGAAGATGGCGGCGAAGGAGCCGAAGCGGGGCCCCTGGGTCTGGCCCAGCAGCACCTCGTAGATCGCCCCGAACCAGGCGCGCAGCGGCTCGA
>DASPLM010000352.1:0-8804 GCA_035627575.1 Caulobacteraceae bacterium
AATGAGCGCCCGCACCTACTGAGCGAGTTGTCGTTGCTGTGAGGAGCGGGCAATCAACGATTGCAATCGGAGGGAGAGTGGAGAATCGTGTTAGCGGGCGTCGCGTGCGCCTGGCTAGCTCCGAGGTAAAGTCATGTCTCAACGTGCGTTGGTCATCGCTGCCTCAGCGATTGCACTGTGCCTGGGATCCTCTGCGCTCCCGAGCCCGAGTGCAGCGAAGAACGGCACTACATACCATCCCGACGGCAGTTATACCGTGTGTCTGGCAGGTGTGTGCCGCTACTTCGACAAGAACGGAGTCTATCAGTATGCTTACGCCGATCCGGATTGCGTCTTCGGGGGCTGTGATCGCCAGCAGGCGAAAGTGACCCCGAAGCGCGCGTTTCTCGATCTTCTCCTGACAAAGTAGCCCCACGTTTCACGCAATCCGGAGGGCGGCGCGGCTTCGGCTTCGCCGCCCTCTTCACGTTCATGGACGTTCCTTAAGTTGAGACGCGCGCTGGCGGGCGCCATGACTTCGCACTAACCTCCGCACGAGCCGCGGAGTCGGGACGGGGAACCATGCGCGTACTGATCGTAGAGGATGACCTGGAGGCCGCGGCCGCCATGGCGCGCGGGCTGAGCGAGTCCGGAATCGAACCGACCCACGCCCCGGACGGCGCCGCCGGCCTCGTCGAGGCGCAGAAGGGCGGCTACGACGTCTATGTGGTCGACCGCATGATGCCGCGCATGGACGGCGTCACCATGGTCGAGACCCTGCGCCGCGAGGGGGACCAGACCCCGGTGCTGTTCCTCTCCGCCCTGGGCGAGGTCGAGGACCGGGTCACGGGCCTCAAGGCCGGCGCCGACGACTACCTGGTCAAGCCCTACGCGTTCGCCGAACTGGTCGCGCGGGTCGAGGCCCTGGCCCGCCGCCGCGAGACCGGCTCGGTCCAGACCGTGCTCAAGGTCGGCGACCTGGAGATGGACCTGATCGGCCGCTCGGTGCATCGCGCCGGCCAGGAGATCGACCTGCAGCCGCGCGAGTTCCAGCTGCTCGAGTTCCTGATGCGCCACGCCGGCCAGTCGGTGACCCGCACCATGCTGCTGGAGAAGGTGTGGGAGTACCACTTCGACCCCCAGACTAACGTCATCGACGTGCACATCAGCCGCCTGCGCTCGAAAATCGACAAGGGCTTCGACCGGGCCATGCTGCAGACCGTGCGCGGCGCCGGCTACCGGCTGGAGGCGTGACCGCGTCCGCGCGGGGCTGACCGATGCGCCTGCCCTCCCTCTTCCGGCGCACGCCCTTCCGCCTGACCCTGCTGTTCCTGGCCCTGTTCGCGGCCGCCGCCAGCGCGCTGCTCGCCTACATCTACGTGGCCACCGCGTCGGAGGCCCGTCGACGGGCCGAAGGCGAGGTGCGGCGCGAGGTGGCGGCTCTGGAAGCCGTCTACCGCGCCAACGGCCCCGACGGTCTTAACCAGGCCCTGGTCGAGCGCACCCTGCGCGGCGGACCGTTCCTGTTCCTGCTGACCGACGCCCAGGGCCGCCCGGTGACCGGCAACATCTCCGAGAGCCCCATCACCGGCTTCAACGGTCAGGAGACCTGGGAGAACTTCCGCCTCAGCCAGGCGGACGAGCGCGGCGTCGTCGAGCGCCGCCCTGCGCGGGGCGTCGAGACCCCGCTGAAGGGCGGCGGCCGCCTATTCGTCGGCGTCGACATCGGCGATTCCGAGGAGCACCTCGGCCGCGTCACCCAGGCGCTGTGGGGCGCCGGCGCCCTCGTCGTGCTGCTGGGCCTCGGCGGCGGCGTGGTGATCAGCCGCGGCGTCGAGCGTGCGCTCGGCAATCTGAACCGCGTGGTGGCCGCGGTGCGCGAGGGCGACTGGTCGGCGCGGTTCCCCGTGCGCGGCACCCGCGACGAGTACGACGAGCTGGCCATCAACCTGAACGCCATGCTGGACAAGCTGGAGCAGTCGGTGGCCGCCATCCGTCACGCCGGCGACGCCGTAGCCCACGACCTTCGCTCACCCCTGACGCGCATGCGAGCCAGGCTGGAGGTGGCGCTGATCGACGCCGAGGCCGGCAAGGCCGAGCCGGTGGCGGCGCTCGAGACCGCGCTTGAGGAGGCCGACGGCCTGCTGAAGACCTTCAACACCGTACTCGCGATCGCGCGCCTGCAGGCGGCCGGCGAGGCCCCGAACCAGTCCGTGTTCGACGCCGCCGAACTGGCCGGCGGTATGGCCGAGCTCTACGAGTTCGCCGCCGAGGACAAGGGCATCGAGTTCAGCGCCGAGATCCAGAAGGGCCTGCCGATCATGGGCTCGCGCGAGTTCATGGCCCAGGCGCTCGCCAACCTCATCGACAACGCGCTGAAGTACACCCCGTCGGGCGGAGCGGTGATGCTGCGCGCCCGGCGCAAGGCCTCGGGCGAGGTCGAGTTCTCGGTCACCGACACGGGCCCCGGCATTCCCGAGGAGGACCGCGCCAGGGTCGTCCAGCGCTTCGTCCGCCTGGAGAACAGCCGCACCGAGCCAGGCTCCGGTCTCGGCCTGTCGCTCGTCGCCGCCGTGGCCGAGGCCCACGGAGGACGCCTCGAACTCGACGAAGGCCCGGGCGTCGTGGACGGCAAGGGTCCTGGCCTGCGCACCGCCCTGGTGTTCCCCGCGGCCTAGGCTGCGGCTAAGGGTGGGCTGTGAGCCCTCGCCCTCTCTCTGACCTTATCCGCCCCTGCGGCCCCGTGCTCGACGTAGCGCTCGCGGCGCGCCTGCGCGACTTGCTCGTCGCGTCGGCCGGCGCCGACGGGTGGCGGGACCGGCTGGACGTCGCCTGGCCTGCCCTGGAGCCGGTGTTCGGGGCGTCGCGTTACCTCGGGAGCCTGGCCCGTCGGCCGCCTGGACGCCTGGGCTGGGTGTTGGGGCGAGGTCCGGACGAGGGCCTGCAGGCGATCCTCGCCGCCACCGACGCCCTCCCGGCGGAAGGGCTGGAGACCGATGCATTCAAGGCGCGGCTGCGGGGCCTGAAGGCCGACCTGCACCTGCTGACGGCTCTGGCCGACCTCGGCGGCGCTTGGGACCTAGACCAGGTGACCGCCGCCCTGACCCGGTTCGCCGACGCGTCGGTGCACGCCTGCCTGGCGCAGGTCGCCGCCGCGGAACGCGCCCGGGGGCGGTTGCTGGGCGATCCGGGGGACTCCTCGGGACCGATCCCGGGCCTGTTCGGCCTGGCCATGGGCAAGTACGGCGCGTTCGAGCTGAACTATTCCAGCGACATCGACCTGTCGCTGTTCTACGAGCCCGACGCGTTGCCGGTGTCTGACGCGGTCGAGCCTCAGACCTTCGTCAACCGTTGCGCCCAGGCCATGACCAACCTGCTGTCGGACCGCACGGTCGACGGCTACGTCTTCCGCCTCGACCTGCGGCTGCGTCCGGATCCTTCGTCGACGCCGCCCGTCGTCGCTGTGGCCGCCGCCCTGACCTATTACGAGAGCGTCGGCCAGAATTGGGAGCGGGCCGCCTTTATCAAGGCCCGGCCGGGCGCCGGCGACCTGAGGCGCGCCGAGGCCTTCCTGAAGGACCTGCGGCCTTACGTCTGGCGGCGCAGCCTCGACTACGCCGCCGTGGCCGACATCCATTCCATCAAGCGCCAGATCCACGTGTGGCGGGCGGACGAGCGGCTCGAAGCCGCCGGCGCCAACCTCAAGCTGGGCGCCGGCGGCATCCGCGAGGTCGAGTTCTTCGTCCAGACCCAGCAACTGATCGTCGGCGGGCGGGACGCCAGCCTGCGCTCGCCGCGCACGCTGGACGCGCTGCAGGCCTTCGTCGCAGCGGGGCACGTTTCGCCCGAAGCGGCCGAGGACCTCCGCCGTGAGTACGTGCGTCTCCGCGGCCTCGAGCACCGCATCCAGATGCTCGACGACGAGCAGACCCACATCCTGCCGGAGGACCCCGACGACCGCCGCCGTGTCGCGGCCCTGGCGGGAGAGGTCGATCTCGCCGCTTTCGACGCCTCCGTCGCCGAGACCCTGAAGACCGTGAACCGGCGCTACGGAGAACTGTTCGCTGGCGAGGAGGCGCTGTCCTCCAGCTTCGGCAGCCTCGTCTTCACGGGCGTGGAGGACGATCCCGAAACCCTGGCGACGCTCGCCCGCATGGGGTTCTCCGATCCGCAGAAGGTGTCGTCGACCATCCGGGCCTGGCACCATGGGCGGGTCCCGGCCACCAGGACCGAGCGGGGCCGCGAGCTGTTCACCCGGCTGGCGCCTCAGTTCCTCGAGGCGGCCAGCGCGACCGGCGCGCCCGATGCGGCCTTCGGGCGCTTCTCGCTGTTCTTCTCCGGCCTGGCTTCGGGCGTGCAGGTGCAGTCGCTGTTCCTGGCCCAGCCCGGCCTGTTCGACCTGGTGGTGAAGGTGCTCGCGCTGGCGCCGCGGCTGGCCGCCACCCTGGCGCGGCGCCCGGCGGCGCTCGACGCCATGCTGGACGGGCGGTTCTTCACCAGCATCGGCGAGGACACGGGCGTCTGCGCCGAGATCGTCGAGCAGGCGCAGGATGCCCCCAGCTTCGAGGCGGCCATGGACGCCGTGCGCCGCATCTGGCGCGAGCAGTCCTTCCGCGTCGGCGTGCAGGTCCTGTCAGGGCGCGCGGACGCCGAGGCGGCCGGCCAGGGTTACGCGGACCTCGCCGACGCCTGCGTCCGCGGCCTTGCGCCCGCGGCGCTGCGCGAGACCGAGCGGCTCGGCGGCGCCTTCCCGGGGCAGGTCGCGGTGCTGGCGCTGGGCAAGTTCGGATCGCGCGAGATGACGGCCACGTCGGACCTCGACCTGATGACCTTGTACGCGGCCGAGCCGGGCGGCCAGTCGGCCGTCAAGCAATGGCAGGCCGAGACCTTCTTCGGACGCTTCACCCAGCGCCTGATCGCGGCGCTTTCGGCGCCGACGGCCGAGGGAACGCTGTTCGAGATCGACATGCAGCTACGGCCCTCGGGCGCGAAGGGGCCTGTGGCGGTCAGCCTGTCCGGCTTCCAGGGCTATTACGCGGGGGAGGCCGACACCTGGGAGTTCCTGGCGCTGACGCGGGCGCGGGTGATCTGGTCAAGCGACCCGGCCTTCGCCGTCACCGTCCAGGCGGCGGTGGAGCAGGCGCTGCGCCAGCCGCGCGATCCGACGGCGACCGCCGCCGACGTGCGCACCATGCGGGAGTTGATGGAAAGGGAGCGTCCGGCCGGCGGCTTCTGGGACATGAAACTCTCCCGCGGCGGACAGGTGGACGTCGAGTTCGCCGCCCAGTTCCTGCAACTCGTCAACGCCGCAGGGGGCGGGCCGCTGCGACCGGCCACGTCGGACGCCCTGGCGGCGCTGGAGCAGGCGGGACTGGTCGATCCGGCCGACGCGCAGGCCTTGTCGCAAGCCTGGGGCCTGCAGCAGGCCCTGTCCCAGTTCATGAAAGCGGCGCTTGACGACGCCGCGGGAGCCGATGACGAGCCCGATGCGTTCAAGGCCATGCTGGCGCGCGCCGGCGGGGCGGAGAACTTCGCGGCGCTGCGCGAAAAACTCGCCGCGGCGCGATCCAGGGGCCGCGCCGCGTACGAGAAGACGCTCGCCTAACGACGGAATTTCGCCGTAGTAGAGATCGAATGTGACGCTGGCGACCCGTCGAGGGTCGGGAGAGACGGAATCATGACTATGGACAAGGCTACGATGATTGGCGCGGGTGTCGCGCTGGTGCTGGGCGCCGCCGCGGTGGCTGCGACGGCTTCCGCGCAGACCAAGGCGGCGCCGGCCCCCGCGGCCAAGGGCGCGCCGGCCCGCCATCCGGCGGACGCCGACGGCGACGGTCGGGTCAGCAAGGCCGAGCAGAGCGCCGTGAGCCGGCGCGCCTTTTCTCAGCTCGACACCAACAAGGACGGCAAGGTCGTCGCCGCGGAGCTGCAGGCGGCGCGCCAGGCGGGTCTGCGTGCGAACGTGGATCGGCAGTTCGCCGCCATGGACGCGGACAAGAACGGCTCGATCAGCAAGGCGGAGTTCACTGCCGCCGCCACGCGCGGCGTGAAGCCCGTCACGGAACTGGGCGCGATGGACGCCAACAAGGACGGCTCCATCTCGGCGGCCGAGTTCGAGGCGCCCTCCGCGGCCGGCTTCAACCGGCTTGACGCCAACAAGGACGGCTTCGTGACCCCCGCCGAAGCGCAAGCCGCCCAGGCCAGCCGGGCCCCGGCGAAGAAGTAAGAGGCCTTGGCCCGCGGGGCGGACCCGGACGAGGACCTGATCCGCCGCGTGGGCCGTGGCGAGCCCGCGGCCTGTCAGGCGCTGGTGGCGCGCAAGCTGCCGCGCCTGCTGGCGCTCGCCCGTCGCATGCTGGGCGACCCTGTCGAGGCCGAGGACGTCGCCCAGGAAGCCTTCCTGCGCGCCTGGAAGCAGGCGCCGAAGTGGCAGCCCGGCGCGGCGAAGTTCGACACCTGGCTGCACCGGGTCACCCTGAACCTGTGCTACGACCGCCTGCGGCAGCGGCGCGAGACGCCCATGGCCGAGCCGCCGGACCGCCCCGACCCGGGACCCGCGCCGGACCGCGGCCTGGAGGCGTCGGAACTCGGCGCCCAGGTGGATCGCGCGCTCCAGGCCCTGCCGGATCGACAGCGCGAGGCGATCGTGCTGTGCCACTACCAGGAACTTTCGAACATCGAAGCGGCGGAATTGATGGGCGTCTCCGTTGAAGCCATGGAGAGCCTTCTTTCGCGGGGACGCCGCGCCCTCCGGACCGCGCTGGCGGAACTGGCGCCGGCCGGGGCGAGACCCTCGCGGGGAGCATAGGAATGAACACGGAACGCTTCGAAACCCTGATCGCCGCTTACGGAGCCGAGCCGTCGCGCTGGCCGGCGGCCGAACGTGACGCCGCCATGGCCTTCATGGCCTCCGACCGGGCGGCCGCGGAGCGGCTGCTGTTCGAGGCGCGGATGATCGATGCGGCGCTGGACGCCTCGCCGACGCCTCAGGTCAGCCACGCGCTGCGAGAGAGCATCCTTGCCGCGGCCCCGCGCCCCAGACCGGTCCGTAGCGGCGGCTTCGGCTGGCCCGCGTGGCTGCGCGCCGGCGCCGGCCTCGTGGCGGCGTGCGCCGTGGGCGCCGCGGCCGGCGGACTGACCATCACCCAGCTGGCCGGCGCGGCCCAGGCCGACTCCATCCTGGCCCAGGCCTCGGACCTGCCGGTGGACGAGCAGGAGTTCCTCGGATGACCAACCGCGGCTTGAAGATCGGCCTGGCGGCGTCGCTGGCGCTCAACCTGTTCCTGATTGGGGCGGTGGTCGCCGGTCTCGTGGTCGGCCAGCGCGAACTGCGTGCGCGGGGCTTCATGCGCCATCCGCCCCTGTTCGTCGCCGCACGAACCCTTCCCGAGGCGGACCAGCAGCGCCTGCGCGACCAGATGCGCTCGGCCGCCGACGCAGCTCGCCCCGATTTCCGGGCGGCCCGCGAGGCGCGCCGCCATGCGGTCGCCCTGGCTTCGGCGGAGAACTATGACGCGGAGGCCGTCCGCGCCGCCCTGGCCCGCTCCAACGCCTTGGAGGTGGCGGGCCGGTCCAAGCTGGACGCGCGCCTGACGGAGCTGATGGCCGGGATGGCTCCGGAAGCCCGCAAGGCGCTCGCGCCCTCCCTCGGGCGCGGCCTTCGTGGGCCGCGGGTGAAGCACAAGGATCGGGAGCGCCGCGGCGAGGCGCCGTCCCCGCCGCCGGCCGGCTAGGGTCAGGCGGCGCGGGAGCCCGCGTCGTCGCCCGAAATGGCGTCCTGCTTCACCGGCAGGATGATGCTCACGGTCGTGCCGGCGCCGGGTTCGCTGTGGAAGACCAACTGGCCGGCATGCATCTGGATGAGGGACTTGGTCAGGGCCAGTCCGAGGCCGGTGCCCTGCTGGGTCTTGGCGTGCTGGCTCTCGATCTGCTCGAAAGGCGTGGCCAGCCGCTCGATATCCTCGGCCGAGATGCCGATCCCGCTGTCGCGTACGGCCAGGCGGACCTGTCCGCCGAGGTCCTCCGAGAGGACCGTGACGCTGCCGCCGCGCGGCGTGAACTTCACCGCGTTGGACAGCAGGTTCAGCAGCACCTGCTTCAGGGCGCGATAGTCGGCCTCGATCTCCGGCAGCGGATCGAGCCTGACGTCCAGCGAGAGGCCCGCCGCCTCGGCGCGATTGCGCATCAGCCGCACGGCGTCCTCCACCACGTCTTCCAGCACCACCGGCTCGAAGCTCATGGTCATCTTGCCGGCCTCGATCTTGGCCATGTCGAGGATGTCGTTGATCAGCGCCAGCAGGTGCTGGCCCGAGTTGAGGATGTCCTGGGCGTACTCCTTGTAGCGGCGGTCGCCGAGGGGACCGAACATCTCGGCGGTCATGATCTCCGAGAAGCCGTTGATGGCGTTCAGCGGCGTGCGCAACTCGTGGCTCATGTTCGCCAGGAACTCGGACTTGGCGCGGTTCGCCGCCTCGGCGCGCACCTTGGCGGCCTCGTACTTGCGCGCCAGCAGGGCAAGCTCGCCCTGGCTCTGCTCCAGGCGGGTGACCATGGCCTGGAGTTGCTCCTCGTTGCGGCGGCGCGCGTCCTCCTGGTTCTTCACCGCGGTGATGTCGGCCGCGGTCATCACGGCCCCGCCGTCCGAGGTGCGCCGCTCGCTGATCTGCAACCAGCGGCCGTCGTTCATCTCCGCCTCGATGACGCCGGGCTGGGCGTTCTGGGCGGGGCTCTCGCGCCGGATGGCCAGTCGGGCCATGCGGCCGATCTCGGCCTTGGGAGCGCCGGAACGCAGCGCCTTCGGATCCAGGTCGAACCAGTCGCGGAAG
>DASPLM010000353.1:0-4497 GCA_035627575.1 Caulobacteraceae bacterium
CGCTCGTCGGCCTTCCAGGCCTTCACGATGGACAGGTCGGCCACAAGGCCCGTTTCCATGACGTAGTGGCGGCCGCCGAACTCGCGGGTCTCCTTGCCGTCGGCGACGAGGGTGCCGTAGCCGGTGGCGGTGAAGAAGGCCGGGATGCCGGCGCCGCCCGCGCGGATGCGCTCGGCAAGGGTGCCCTGCGGGTTGAACTCCAGCTCGAGCTCGCCGGCCAGGTACTGGCGCTCGAATTCCTTGTTCTCGCCGACGTAGGACGAGATCATCTTGGCGATCTGGCGAGTCTGCAGCAGCAGGCCGAGGCCGAAGTCGTCGACGCCGGCGTTGTTGGAGATGACCGTCAGGCCCTTCACGCCGCTCTCGCGGATGGCCAGAATCAGGTTCTCCGGGATGCCGCAGAGGCCGAAGCCCCCCGACATGACCGTCATTCCCTCGAACAGCAGCCCGTCCAGCGCCGCGCGCGTGTCGGGATAGACCTTTCCCATCGCCCTCGATCTCCGTGTTTGGGGTGTGTCCTACGGAACGAGGTTGCAGCGCACAAGAGCCCGAGCGGCCAAGCGCGTCCACGCCCAGTCGGGCTGCGGCCGCCGGTTTGCTCCAACACAATCCCCGCCTTGGCCGTATGCGCTAGACGTATCCCGTCAGGCGAAGCGCCGGATCGGGCTATGGCTTTGAATTGGCTGGCCGGCTGGTCGTCGGCCCGGCCGGCGCGGCCGCGGCGCGGCGGCGGCGATGAGGGTGCTCTCAAAGATCATCGTTTTAACTCATCGCTTGGTTGAACGTGTTTGATGAGTGCATACTCAAGGCGCGAGTGAGCGGAGTAGCCGGTGGGCAAGACTGTCTGCGTGATCGAGGACGACGAACTCGTCAGGGCCCGGCTCGGCGACATGCTGCGCGCTGGCGGGCACCGGGTCTTCGAGGCCGACTCGGCGGACCGCGGCATCGACCTTATCCGCACCGAAAAGGCGGACGTGGCCGTGGTCGACATCCTCATGCCTGATCGCGACGGGCTGGAGGCCATCGGCCAGCTGCGGCGCACCCGCCCGGACCTGAAGATCATCGCCATCTCCGGCGGCGGCCGCGTCGGTCCCCAGGTCTATCTCGACCTGGCCAAGCAGATCGGCGCCAACTCCAGCCTGACGAAGCCCATAGCCCAGGACGACCTGCAGGCGGCGGTCGAGGCGGAATGAACGCCCAGGCCGGCGGTATCGCGCTTCTGGCCCTGCTGGTCGGTCTCGCCGCTGGCGCCGCGATCGCGGCCTGGTTCATCCATCGCAAGGGGGAGCAGCGCCGCGGCATGGTCGCGGTGATGCATTCGGAGGCATCGCGCCAACGGGCCATGTTCGAGGCGGCGCCCGAAGGAATCATGACCTTCGACCGCGAAGGCCGCATCCTCAACGCCAATCCCGCCGCCCACCGCCTGTTCGGCTATTCGCCCGGCGCCCTCATCGGCGAGCTGGGCGCTGTCACCCTGGACCCGGCCGATCACGAGCGGGCGCTGGAGAACATGACCGATCCCGCCCACCTGGCCGCGGGCGGTTTCCGCACCGAGTACCGCGGCCGCCGCGCCGACGGGGAGGTGTTCCCGCTGCAGGTGGCGATGACCTACTCCCCCCCGGCGGAGGACTGGTTCGCCCTGGTGTTCCTGCGTGACATCAGCCGCCAGCGCGACGCCGAGAAGCTGAAGGACGAGTTCGTCTCCACGGTCAGCCACGAACTCCGCACGCCCCTGACGTCGATCGCGGGATCGCTGGGCCTGATCGCCGGGGGCGCGGTGGGCGCCCTGCCGGAAAAGGCCGCCCGCCTCATCGCCATCGCCCAGTCCAACAGCCAGCGGCTGGTGCGCCTGATCAACGACGTGCTGGACATGGAGAAGCTGGCCTCCGGCTCGCTGCCGTTCCACATGACCACCACCAACCTGCGCGAGGTGGCGGGGCGCTCCATCGAGGCGACCCGCGGCTACGCGGAGCAGCTGGGCGTCGAACTGGTGCTGGAGGGCGCCGAGGACGGTCTCGACGTCCGCGGCGACCCGGACCGGCTGGTGCAGGTGATCACCAACCTGCTCGGCAACGCCGCCAAGTACTCGCCGCGCGGCGGCCGGGTCCGCGTGATCGTGAACGGCGACGGCTCCACCGTGAAGCTCAGCGTATCGGACCGCGGCCCCGGGGTGCCCGAGGCCTTCCGCGACCGCATCTTCACCCGCTTCGCCCAGGCCGACGCGTCGGACGCGCGCGGCAAGAGCGGCACGGGGCTCGGCCTCTACATCGCCAAGGAGATCGCCGAGCGTCACGGCGGGCGGCTGTGGTTCGAGAGCCCGCCGGAGGGCGGCGCCACCTTCAACCTGGAACTGCCGGCCCTGGCCGAGCAGCCGACCCGCCCGTCGGCCACCGACCGCATCCTGCTGGTGGAGGACGAGCCGGCGGCTGCAGCCATCCTCTCCGCCATCCTCGAGGACGACGGGCTGAAGGTGGACGTGGCCGGCACGCTGGCCGAGGCGCGCGGGTTCCTGTCAGACTACGGCCGCTACGGCGCCATCGTGCTGGACCTGCGCCTTCCCGACGGCGACGGGGTCGACCTGGTCAAGGAGATCCGCGCCAAGCCGGACCTGGCGCCGACGCCCATCGTGGTGGTTTCGGCGGACGCCCGGCGCGGCAAGGACCCCGGCGTGCGCATGCTGGAGGTCGCTGACTGGATGGAGAAGCCGGTCGACCCGGATCGCCTGACCGAGCTGGTGCGTTCCGCCCTCGATCGGGTTTCGGGCGAGAGCCGCATGATCCTGCACGTCGACGACGACCGTGACATCCGGGAGGTGGTCGCCACCGCCCTCTCCGATTTCGGCGAGGTCGTCTCCGCCGACGGCCTGCAGGACGCGCGCGAGATCATCGCCCGGCGCATGCCCAGCCTGATCATCCTCGACCTCGAACTGCGGGACGGGCAGGGCATGGACATTCTGGACGACCTGGGGAGCCTCCCGGCCGCGCCCCCCGTCATCGTCTTTTCCGCCCAGGACGCCCAGGAAGACCTCGGGCCGAACGTGGTCGGCGTCCTGGTCAAGTCGCGCACGCCGCTGAACAGCCTCGTCGAGGCGGTGCAGGACGTGCTTGCGCCGGAGAAGGTGTTCGCCTCGTGAGCCGTGGCCTGAAGGTTCTCTACGTCGACGACGAGCCCGACATCCGGGAGGTGGCGGTGATGGCGCTCGAGCTCGACGACGCCATCGAGGTGGAATCGGCCTCGTCGGGTCCCAGGGCCATCGACCTCATCGAAAGCGGCGCCTTCGTGCCCGACGCGATCCTGCTGGACGTGATGATGCCCGGCATGGACGGGCCCGCCACCCTGGCCGAACTGCGCGCGAGGGGGCGCGACATGCCGGTGATCTTCATCACCGCGCGGGCCCAGAGCCATGAACTGGCGCGCTTCCTGGAACTGGGAGCGGTGGGGGTGATCACCAAGCCTTTCGATCCCATGACCCTGGCGCTGGAACTGCGCGCCGTGCTGGCGCGGGTGGATCGATGAGCGACTTCGACGCGCGCTACCAGGACCTGCGCCGTCGCTTCGTCGCCCGCTCGCTCGCCGACCTGCCGATCCTGGAACAGGCGGTCCAGGGCCTGGAGCCGGTTCATCCCGAGACCCTGCGCATGACCGTGCACCGCATGGCCGGCGCCGCGGGCACGTTCGGCTACCGCGAGCTCAGCGACCTCGCCGGCGAGGTGGACGACCGGCTGATGGAAAGCGACACGCCCCCGGCCGAGCGCCTGCGCGCGCTGATCGCCATGGTGCGCTCGCTGGACGAAGCCTAGGCCGCACCGACCAGCTTCATCGACACGGACGGGTCGGCCAGCTTCGCCGGATCGACGAGCTTCTTCTGGGCGATGAACAGCTTGCCGGCCATGAACTCGGGTCCGGCGTTCACCGCCTCGACCGCGCGGATCAGGTCGCCGGCCATGTGGAACACGGCGAATTTCGCTTCGGCCGGGTCGCCGCGGACGATCAGCCGGTCCACCCCGACCGGCAGCCCGGCGATCTGCAGCTTCAGCTCGTACTGGTCCGACCAGAACCACGGGACCTCCGGGGCCGGCGGGGCGTGGCCGGCGATGGCCGCCGCGGCCTGCTTGGCCTGCTCGAGGGCGTTGGGCACGCTCTCCAGCCGCCCGCTCGTGTCGTAGAGCGGCCACGGCCGATGGGTGCAGTCGCCGATGGCGAAGACGGCCGGGTCGGCGGTGCGCGCCTCGCCGTCCACCACGATGCCGCGGTCGCAGGCGAGGCCGGCCTCCATCGCCAGTTCATCGCAGGCGCGGGCGCCGACGCCGACCAGAACCGCGTCGCCTTCGATTGTCGTCCCGTCGCTGAGCACCACGCGGCAGGCGTCCTCGACGGCCGCAACCTCGGCGCCGGTGCGGATGTCGACGCCGCGGTCGCGGTGGAACTGCTCGAAGAAGCGCGACAGGGGCTCCGACGCCACGCGCGCCAGCACGCGCGCCTCCCGCTCCAGCACCA
>DASPLM010000354.1:0-3286 GCA_035627575.1 Caulobacteraceae bacterium
CTTCCGCTGCCCCACGCGGCGGGCACGCTGATCGGCATGGCGGGGAACGTGCAGGGCCTGCTCATGACGCCGGTGCTGACCACCGATCAGGCGCTGCTGCTGCGCGTGGACAATGTGGCCTCGCCGGACCGTCCGGGGCTCCAGGCGCTGGGCGTCACGCCGACCTCGGTCGAGGCGATCGTGCCCACCTACCTGTGGCGCTACCGCAAGGGCGGCCAGTTCGCGGAAGCGGCGGCCTGAGCCGCAGGCCTCCGGCCTGCTACAGCAGGCCTGCCCAGATCGCTCCGATACCGGCGACGCCCACGATGATCCGCCACCAGGCGAAGGGGGCGAAGCCGTGCCGGGCGACGAAGTCCAGCATGGTCTTGATCACGAAGGCGCCGCTGAGAAACGAGACCACGAAGCCCACCGCGATCACGCCGGCGAAGTCCAGGTCGATGAGGTGGCGGTTCTCCCAGGCGTCCAGGGTGAAGGCCCCGGCCATGGTCGGGATGGCGAGGAAGAACGAGAACTCGGCCGCCGCGCGCTTGTCGAGGCCCAGCACCAGGCCGCCGGCGATGGTGGCGCCCGAGCGTGACACGCCGGGGATCAGCGAGATGCACTGGAACAGGCCGACGCCCAGCGCCTCCTTCCAGTTCAGGTTCATGGCGTCGGTCGTGCGCGGCGCGGGCGCGAAGCGCTCCAGCGCCAGCAGGGCGAAGCCGCCGACGATCAGGGAGACGCAGATCACAATCGGGCTGTCGAGCAGGATGGTGGTGATGAACTCGTGCAGGAGCAGGCCGGCGACCACCGCCGGAACGAAGGCGATGAAGACTGAGACGGCGAAGCGGCGCGCCGCCGGGTCGGTCGGCAGGCGGATCAGCACGCCCCAAAGCCGCTGGAAGTAGAGCGCCACCACCGCGAGGATGGCGCCCAGCTGGATCAGCACGATGAAGGCGTTCCAGCGCGGCTCGTCCAGGCCCAGCAGTTCCTTCGCCAGCACCAGGTGGCCGGTCGAGGAGACGGGGATGAACTCGGTCAGGCCCTCGACGAGGCCAAGGATGACGGCGGCCAGCCACTGGAACATGCGCACGAACCCTCAGGCGCGGCCGCGGCGGACGATTCAGCCCCGGTCCGGCTCCGGACCCACATAGCGCAGGCGGGCGCGGATCGGCGAGCCCGAACCGGACTGCTCCATCGCATGCGCCAGCCATCCGGCGGTGCGGCCGACGGCGTTGAGCGCGAACACCGCGTCCCGCGGCAGGTCAAGCTGGCGGGCGACCAGGCACAGGGCCAGGTCGAAGGTGGCGGACTGCCCGGTCAGGCCCTCGCCGACACGGACGATGTCGCGCAGGCCGTCGGACAGGCGGGCGTTCTCGAGCAACGCCTTCGCGCGCGGATCGCCGTGCGGGAAGTCGGGGTGGCCGAAGCCCGGCAGGTCCGGCCCCTGCGCCAGGCGCTGGCGCGCGGCCGTGCGGGCGTCGGCCGAACGGCTGGCGTCGGCGACGTAGGCCGAGACCTGGGCCAGCCGGCCGCCGTCGCGGGAGCCCAGCAGGGCGCACCATCCCGCGAGCACGCAGGCCGCCAGCGGAGCGCCGGTCTGGGACGTGACGCGGACAGCGAGGGTGGCCGCGTCCAGGGGCTGGTCGGCGGACAGCACCAGTCCGCGGCGCAGGGCGGCGGCGTCCGCCTCGGTCACCTTCCAGGCGCGGGCGAGGCGCTGGTGCAGGTAGAGGCGCGGTCCGTTGCCGGCGATGGAGTCCACCAGTTCATTCAGGACCGAGGCGGCCTCGCGGCGCAGGGAGCGGTCGCTGCGCCCGGCGCTGGCGGCGTCCTCCTCCGCCCGGCGCGAGAGGCTGGCGAAGGCGCGGGCGCGCGGCCCGCCCGGGAAGGAGACGTCGACGCGCGGCTTCAGCTCGGCGAAGGGATCGTCCTCGCCCTGCCACAGCACCCGGCACGCCTGCTCCAGCGTGGCGCTGTCGGCAAGCGCCGCCGCGTCGCGACCGCGGTACCACAGCGCGCCCTCGGCCACGGTGCTGATCGCCGTGTCCATGACCGCCTCGCCGCGGAAGGCGCCGCCGGGCGACGCCAGGGGCCGGGGCTCCGTGCGGGGCGTGCGGTCGAGCAGGCGGGCGACGTCCTCGGCGGCGTACAGGCTGCAGCGCGGATTGTGCGGATCCGGCCGCGCCGAGATGCGGCCGCGGCTGACATAGGCATAGAGGGTCTGCGGCTTGACCCCCAGGCGGGCCAGGACTTCCGTACGCGGGATCCAGGAACCGGACATGTGCAGTACAGCGGCGTTCATGCTCGACGGAATAGCCGATCAAGATTGACGGTTTATGTCGGCCGCGGCTTTTTCAAGGCAGGCAAGCCCTTGTTCCCGCTGGACTTGAGCGGCGCGAGGCGGGATTGACGGGCCCATGAGCGGTCAACATGCCCTTCCGGGAACGACGCTGCCGGCGGAGAACGCGGCAGTCACGCGCCGGATCACCACCTATTCCGTGGTCGTCGCCGCCCTGCTGATCGCCATGAAGACGGCGGCCTGGCTGGCCTCCGGGTCGGTGGCGGTGCTCTCGTCCCTGGCGGACTCGGCGCTCGACCTGGTCGCCTCGCTGATCACCTTCTGGGCCGTGCGCTACGCCGCCGTTCCGCCGGACGCCGAGCACCGCTTCGGCCACGGCAAGGCCGAGGCGGTCGCCTCCCTGGTCCAGGCGGCGCTGGTGTTCGCCTCCGCCGCCCTCGTCGGCCGGGAAGCCGTGACGCGGCTGCTCGATCCCGCGCCCATCCAGCACGAGGGCTGGGCCGTGGCGGTGATGGCGGGCTCCATCCTGCTGACGGGCCTGCTGGTGGCGGCCCAGACCCGCGCGCTGCGGTCCACCGGCTCGGTGGCGGTGGCGGGGGACCGGGCCCACTACTTCGCCGACCTGACCTCCAACGGCGCGGCCCTGCTCGGCGTGGCGGGGGCCGCCTGGCTTGGGGTTCCGGTGCTGGACGCCGTGGCCGGGCTGTTCGTGGCCGTGTGGCTGGTGTGGGGCGCCATCGGCGTATTCCGCGAGGCGGTGGATCACCTGCTGGACCGCGGCCTGCCGCCCGAGGCCCGCGCCCGCATCGTCGAACTGGCCACCGCGGACCCGGCCGTCAAGGGCGTCCACCAGCTGCGCACCCGCGTATCGGGGCCCTACATCATGGTGCAGATGCACGCCGATCTCGATCCCACGCTTACGCTCGAAGCCGCGCACGAGATCATGGTCGGCGCCGAGAACCGCATCCTGGCCGAGTTTCCTGCCGCCGACATCCTGATCCACCC
>DASPLM010000355.1:0-2258 GCA_035627575.1 Caulobacteraceae bacterium
CTTCTGATGGTAGCGCTGGTCGATGAGCAGCTTGGGAAGGGTGTCGGAGTTCAGCTCGACGCGCCAGCCGCCGGCCGGATCCTGGCGGACGAACACGTCGGGGATCACCGCCGGCGCGGCCTCGGCGCCGAAGGCCGCGCCCGGGCGGGGCGTCAGGGCCTTGAGCTCGGCGATCATCTCTCGCAGGTCGTCCTCGTCGACGCCGCAGAGCTTGCGCAGGCCGTTCAGGTCGCGCCGGGCCAGCAGCTCCAGGTTCTCGACCAGGGCGGCCATGGCCGGATCGAACCGGTCGCGTTCCTTCAGTTGCAGCGCCAGGCATTCCGGCACGCTGCGGGCCATGACGCCGGTGGGTTCGAAGCCGTGGCAGCGCGCCAGCACCGCCTCCACCCGGGCCAGGTCGCAGCCCATGCGCTCGGCGATCTCCTCGCAGGAGACGCGCAGGTAGCCGCCCTCGTCCACCCCGTCGATCAGCACCAGGGCGACCGCATGGTCGGCGGCGGAGAAGCCGGCCATGGCGGCCTGCTCGGTCAGGTGTTCGGTCAGGGTCTTCTCGCGGGCGGAGAGGCGCTCGAACACGTCGCCGTCGCCTTCGGAGGTCCCGCCCTTGCCGGCGCGGCTCCAGTCGACGGCCTGGCCGCCCACGTCGGCGGCCTCGTGCTGGGCCGCGGCCTCCACGGCCTGCTCGGCAGGCGAGCTGTCGCCGTAAAGGTCGTCCTCGCGGGCGTCGACCGCCTCGCGGGCCACGGCGGAATCGTCGCCGCCGGTGAACTGCAGCTCGCCGGCGTCGGCGGACTCGGCGGGCGCCTCGACCTGGCTCTCGCGCTCGGTCTCGTCGCGCTGCAGCAGCGGGTTCCGCTCGAGCTCGGCCTCGACGTAGGCCTCGATCTCCATGTTGGAGAGTTGCAGCAGCTTGATGGCCTGCTGCAGCTGGGGCGTGATGACCAGCCCCTGCCCCTGCCGGATTTCAAGTCTCGCCCCAAGCGCCACTGCCCGCCCCTTGGCCTGTTTCTTGCGTGCAGGGTGCGGCCGGGGTGGTTAACAGGCCGCGAACGGCGGTTGACCCGACATTTTTGACGCAGGTCAGGCGCCCGCCGGGCGCTCCAGGATCAGGTTCATGCGGAACGACGAGGTCACCGCGTAGCCCCGCGCCCCCAGCGCCGCGATCACGTCGGACTTCCACCGCCGCCGCGAGTCCTCGATCACCACCATCTCCGGCAGCAGGGCGTCCGGGGCCTTGTCCAGGAAGGGGATGAGCACCAGGTCCTCGACCCCCTCGACGTCGATCTTCAGGGCGTGGACCCGCTTGACGCCGGCCTCCTGCAGCACCCCGAGCAGGGTCCGGCCCGGCACGCGGATGGGCGCGGCGTGCTTGGTCCCCTGCTGCAGACTGCTTTCCCCCCGGTTGTGCGGCGCCAGGTACATCTCGACCTCCCCGTCCCTGTCGCACAGGGCGTAGGGATAGAGCGTGATGTTCGAGCCCGGGTTCTGGGCGATGTTGAAGGCCAGCTCGTCGCGGATGCTGGGCTGGGGCTCGAAGGCGAGCACGCGGGCGCGGGGGCCCAGCAGCCCGGCCACGAACATGGACCAGCCGCCGACGTTGGCGCCGATGTCCAGGAAGACGAACTCGCCCTCGGTCGCCTGGGCCTTCTCGGCCAGCTTGCCCCGTTCGAAGCCGTCGAAGTACTGCGGCGTGAACAGGATCCGCTTGGCCGCGACGTTGGCGAAGGGGTTGAGGCGCATGCGCTGGCCGAAGACCTCCACGTCCAGCGGGTGGTTCAGCCCCTTCGTCGCCAGCTTGCGCAGGGCGAAGGCCAGCCGCTTGCCCAGCCAGAACTGGGGCATGGCGCTGGTGAGGCGGATGATCCGCTGTTCGCGCGGGGTCGGCGCAAAGGTGCCGAAGGGCGGGAATCGGCCGTCGCCGGAGGTCTCGGGGTTCTGCACCGTCATGGCCTCCCCTGTGGCACAGGCCCCGGCCGGGTTCAATTTCCGCCGCCCGTTGCGGCCGGGCGGCCGCGCGGCTAGGCAGGCGCAGCGAAGCTCTCCCGGAAGGCCCCGTGACCCACAAGACCGTGTCGGTGCTGGTGCGCATCCCCAAGTCGGGGAGCACGACCCTGCGCCGCATGATGGTCGCGGCCTACCCCGAGGCGCGGCTGTTCACCGTGCCGGAGACGGGCGCCACGGCCGCCGCCCGGGTCACGCCCTACGAGGCGTTCCGCAACCGCCGGCGCCGGCTGAAGCACTTCCTCGGCTACGGGGCG
>DASPLM010000356.1:0-6828 GCA_035627575.1 Caulobacteraceae bacterium
CCGTCCAGCGGGAACATGTTGAAGTCGACGATGGCCATGTCGATGGCGTGGCTGCGCAGGGCCGTCAGGGCCTCGGCCCCGTCATTGACCTCGACCGGCTCCTTGATCCCGGCGCCGCGCAGCACAGCGGCCACGATGGCGCGCATGTGCGGGCTGTCGTCGACCAGCAGGACGTTGAGGGAGGCGAGCGCAGACATGTTCCGTTCCGTCGACCCGGCTCGCCGTTGGAGCCCGGCCGTGTCGGCGGCGATTTGCGCCCGGTTCATGTTGAAAATCAAGCGGCTGTGCGCGGTCCGGTCAGAAGCGACGGATCGAGGTTGCGGCCGCGCCAGCGCAGACGCCAGCACAGGTGGGGTCCCGTCGCCCGCCCGGTCATGCCCACGCGGCCGATCGTCTGTCCCCGGAGAACCCGCTCGCCCTTCGCCACCAACAGGCGCGACTGGTGCAGGTAGCAGCTGATCAGGCCCTGACCGTGGTCGACCAGGGTCAGGCCGCCTTCGAAGTGCATGGCGGGTTCGGCCAGGACCACGAGGCCCGCGGCCGGCGCGGTGATGGCCGATCCGGCCGGCGCGGCCAGGTCGACGCCGTAGTGGGGCCGGTCCGGCGTGCCGTTGAGGATCCGCTGGTTCCCGAACCTGGAGGAGATCCGGTAGCGCTCCAGCGGCCAGGCGAAGCCGCCGGCGAAGTCCTCGCCCGGGGCGACGCTGGCGAAGGCCGCGTCCTTGAGCGCGCGTTCGCGGCGGATGCGGGCCAGGAGCGCCGGGTCGGTGGGGGTGACGGTGCTCTGCGGCACGCCGTCGACGCGCTGCACGCCGAACGTCCCGGGCGCCACGGCGAGGACTTTCTCGAAGGCGACGCCGCGGCCGTCCACCTGCAGGACCGCGCGGGCCGACGCGTCGCGGTCGAACCCGAGCAGGAAGGCGCCGGTGTCTCCGGCGAAGCCGACGGGCTGGGCGTCCAGCAGGATGCGGGCCCCCGGCACGGTGCGCCCAACCAGGTAGCCGCCCTGAACGGGCCGGCCTTCGAGGCGGACGGGATCGGCGGCAAGGGCGGGCGCGGCGAGGCTGGCGCCGCCGGCTGCCAGCACCAGCCGGCGGGTCAGCCGCTCGGGTTCTGTTCTTTCCACCGCTGGAACGCCTCCGCCGGACCCGCAAAGGCCTCCTGCCGCTTGGGGTCCCAGTAGCGCAGGGCGTCGAGCGGGATCTGCTTGCCGGTCACCGCGCAGGTGACGTAGCGCCCGGGCTTGAGCACCACGAACTCGCCGTCGCCGTAATGGAGGATCGCCTGTCCCCCGCTGTCCCTGTCGAGAGCGTTCATGGGCGGAATGTAGTAGGCGGGGCCGGATTTAGAAAGTCATCCAGACCGAAATTGGGGCGATCGTCACCGCCCTCTCACGTCGTTCCGGATAACGCCTGCGGCGTCTCCGGAACGACGGCCGGAGCGTGATCTGCGATCAGAACAGGCTGCCCTGGCCGGTGGGCGCATCCGGCTTCTTCGCCGGTTTGGACGCCGGCTTCGCAGGAGCGGGGCTCGCCGCCGCTCCATCGATCACCGCGCCCCGCTGGCCATCGGAGAAGACCAGGCTCACCGCCTGACCCGAGGCCAGTTCGGCGGCGGTCATGACTACGCCGCCGTCAGCGTTCAGCACCCGCGCCATGCCGGGGCCGGGCGGACGCTTGGGGTTCAGGGTCTCGAGCAGGCGGCCGGCCCGGTCCAGGCGCTGGGCGTCGCGGCCGAGCGTGTTTTCCAGCGAGCGCGCCGCGCGCTGGGCGAAGCCGGCGACCTGGACGTCGAACTGGGCCGCCTGGCGCAACAGGGTGTCGGGCGTCAGGCGCGGAACGACGCCGGCGAGCTGGCGCTCGTGGATGGCGACATTGCGCTTCAGCGCCTCGCCGATGCGACCGCCCAGTTCTTCGAGCCGCAGCCCGCGCTGCTCGTTGGGCCGACGCAGCAGCAGCGGCGTCAAGCGCGAGGCCCAGGTGACCAGGTCGCGTTCGTGGCTGGCGGCGTTGCGTTCCAACGCGGGGGCGAGCCTTGCCGACAGCAGGTCGAAGTTCTGGCTCTTGAAGGCCAGCAGGTCCTGCGGCCGGGGCAGGCCGCGGGCGGCGTGGGCCAGGCGAACCCGGTTGTCCTCGATCATCCGGCCGGAGCAGCGGGTCAGGCGGGCCTCGAAGTCGGCCGTCAGCGCCCGCAGCTCGGCCAGCACCGGGGTGGCCATCTCGGCCGCGCCCGTGGGCGTGGGCGCGCGGCGGTCGGAGACGTAGTCGATGAGGGTGGTATCGGTCTCGTGCCCCACCGCCGAGATCAGCGGGATGGCGCTGTCGAAGACCGTGCGCGCCAGGGCCTCGTCGTTGAACGGCCACAGGTCCTCGATGGAGCCGCCGCCGCGGGCGACGATCAGGACGTCGGGCCGGGGGATCGCCCCGCCGGGCTGCAGCGCGTTGAAGCCCCGGATGGCGGCGGCCACCTGGGCGGAGGCGGCCTCGCCCTGCACCACCACCGGCCAGACGATGACGTGGCAGGGCCAGCGGTCGCGGATGCGGTGCAGGATGTCGCGGATCACCGCCCCGGTCGGGCTGGTGATCACGCCGATCACCGCAGGGTGGCGCGGGATCGGCTTCTTGCGCTCGGCCGAGAACAGGCCCTCGCCGTTCAGCTTCGCCTTCAGCCGCTCCAGCTGGGCCAGCAGGGCGCCGACGCCGGCCGGCTCCATGGTTTCGATGACGATCTGGTAGGAGGATCGCGCCGGATAGGTGGTGATCTTGCCGGTGACGATGACCTCCAGCCCGTGCTGTGGCTCGGCCTGCAGGCGTGAGACCACGCCCTTCCACACCACGCCGTCGATGCAGGCGCGCTCGTCCTTCAGGGTAAGGTAGACATGGCCCGAGGCGTGGCGCGTCACCTTGCTGATCTCGCCGCGCAGGCGGACGAAGCCGTAGGCGTCCTCCACCGTGCGCTTCAGCGCGTTCGACAGCTCCGAGACGGAATAGGCGGGCGCGTTGTCGGCGGGGCGGGCGGGCGATTCAGCGTCGGTCATCGGCCCATAGATACACCGAACTTGACCCCGGTCGCGCGGCGCGCGACAGGCGGCGCATGAACGTGCTCCTCGTGGGCTCGGGCGGGCGCGAGCACGCCCTGGCGTGGAAGATCAGGCAGTCGCCGCTGCTGAAGCGGCTGGTCATCGCTCCGGGCAACCCGGGCATGCGGGCGCTGGGCGAACTGCGCCCGGTCAAGGTGAACGACGCCGAGCGGCTGGCGGCCCTGGCTCGAGACATCCGCGCCGACCTGGTCGTGGTCGGGCCTGAAGCCGCGCTGGAAGTCGGGCTGGCCGACCGCCTGGCGCTGCTGGGCATCCCCTGCTTCGGCCCGACCCAGCGCGCCGCGCGGCTGGAGACGTCCAAGGCCTTCACCAAGGAATTCTGCGACCGCCATTCCATTCCGACGGCCGGCTACGGCGTCTACCACACCGCCGCCGAGGCCAAGGCGGCGCTGACGAACTTCCAGCCCCCCTACGTGATCAAGGCCGACGGCCTGGCGGCTGGCAAGGGCGTGGCCATCGCCCCGGACAAGGCCGAGGCCGAGGCCGAGATCGACGCCATGATCGGCGGCCGTTTCGGCGGGGCCGGCGCAAGGGTCGTCATCGAGGAGTTCATGGCCGGCGAGGAGGCCTCGCTGTTCGCGCTGAGCGACGGCGAGACGGCGCTGATGTTCGGCGGCGGCCAGGACCACAAGCGCGCCTTCGACGGCGACACGGGCCCGAACACGGGCGGCATGGGCGCCTATTCGCCGGCTCCGGTCTTCACCGAGGCCATGGTGGAGGCGGCCCGGACGCAGATCGTCGAGCCGACGATCCGGGGCATGGCGGCCGAGGGCAATCCGTACAAGGGCGTGCTCTACGCCGGCCTCATGGTCGAGAAGGAGCAGCCGCGGCTGGTGGAGTTCAACGCCCGTTTCGGCGATCCCGAATGCCAGGTGCTGATGCTGCGCCTGAAGAGCGACCTGCTGCCGTACCTGCACGCGGCGGCCACCGGCGCCCTGGCGCGCATGCCCGCGCCGGTGTGGCGTCACGAGTCGGCGATCTGCGTGGTGATGGCCGCGCGGGGCTATCCCGACAGCCCGATCCCGGGCTCGGTGATCCGCGGGGCCGAACAGGACTTCGGCAAGGGCGTGGTGGTGTTCCACGCCGGCACGGCGCGCGCTCACGACGGGGCCCTCACCGCCTCGGGCGGCCGGGTGCTCAATGTCTGCGCCGTGGGCGTGGACGTGGCCGACGCGCGGGAGCGGGCCTATGCAGCGGTGAACCGGATCGACTGGCCGGGCGGCTTTCACCGCACCGACATCGGCTGGCGGGCCCTGGACCGGGGCTAGGTCGCCGCGAACAGCAGGCGGCCGGCGTCCATGGCCGGGCGCAGCACCGCGAGATCCTGCGACGAGACGCTAAAGCAGCCGTAGCTGCGGCCGAGCTTGCCGTGCTGGGCCAGGTAGGACGGCTCGCAGTAGTCGGCGGCGTGCACGATGATGGCGCGGTCGCGGGCGTGGGAATTGGTGGGCTCCAGCCCGTCCAGCAGCACGTTCTCGGCGTACTTGACGCCGTGGCTGGCGCCGGCGGTGACGTAGGCGCCGACCGACGAAGTGTTCGAATCGAAGATGTTCGAGAAGCGCTGGGCGAAGCCGGTGTGGGCCGGGTCCGAGCCCTTGCCGTGGGCGGTGCGGAAGGCTTCCGCCTCGCCCGTCTGCAGGTCCAGGCGGTACAGGCGCGGCTTGCTGGAGTGGCGGTCGAAGTCGACCAGGTAGATGGCGTCGCGGGTGGGGATGCGCTCGCCGTGGCGCTCCAGCGCCTGCAGGCCGGCGTCCAGCAGCGGCTTGCGGATCAGGCCCTTGGGATCCATCACCACCTTGGGCGCGGCGGCGACGGCCAGGGGCTCGACCGTCGGCGCGACCGGGGGCAGGGCCGCGGCCGGAACCGAAGCGGAATTCAGGATGTTCTGGGTCCTGGTGGTCGCGCAGGAAGCGACCACCGCCGCTCCGCCCAGGATGAGTCCGCGCCTGGAAAATCGCATTCGCCTACTCCCGACTGACGCCCGAATAGCCCCCATAAAGTGCCACAGCCCTTGAGGATCAAGCTTGGGCGGGCGCTCGTGCGTCCTTATGCTGCACCTCATCAAAGGGGAGCAAGTTGCATGAAGCGGACCATCGTCGCGGCCCTTGCCGCGGTTCTCGCCGTCGCCGCCGCGGGCGTCACCGCGGCCCAGACGGCCCGGCAGGACATCAAGTACATTCACGCCGGGCGGCTGCTGGCGGACCCCGCGAGCGGGCGGGTCGAGACCAACAAGACGGTGGTCGTGATCGACGGCAGGGTCACCGACATCCGTGACGGCTTCACCGGCGGAACGGACGGCGAGGTGGTCGATCTGCGCGACAGCTTCGTCATGCCGGGCCTGATCGACAGCCACGTCCATATCCTGGGCGAAGGCGGTCCGGAGAACCGCTTCAACGACGTCCTCAATTCCGACGCGGACGACGCCATCTCGGGCGCCGGATTCGCCATGAAGACGCTCAAGGCCGGCTTCACCACCGTTGTGGACCTGGGCGAGGGCGGCGGCGACGCCATCTTCGCGCTGCGCGACGGCATCGCCGCCGGGCGTGTGCCCGGACCGCGCATCCTGGCCGCGGGGTCGACCATCACCCCCCACGGCGGCCACGCGGATGCGCATGGCTATCGCGAGGACATCCTGCACCTGATCGGCCCGACCTCGACCTGCTCGGGCGCGGACGATTGCCGCCGCGCCGTACGTGAGCAGGTCAAGCGCGGCGTGGACGTGATCAAGGTGACGGCCACCGGCGGGGTCCTGTCCAATACCCGCGCCGGCCTGGCGCAGCAGATGACCGACGACGAACTGAAGGCCATCGTCGAGACCGCCCACCAGCTGGGCCGCAAGGTCGCCGCTCACGCCCACGGCGTCGACGGCATCAACGCGGCCCTTCGCGCCGGCGTCGATTCGATCGAGCACGGCAGCTATCTCGACGCCGAGTCCATCAAGCTGTTCAAGGCCGGGAAGGCGCGGCTGGTGCCGACCCTGCTTGCCGGCGACTTCGTGGTGCGCGAGGCCAGGGCCGGCCGCCTGCGTCCCAACCAGGCCGAGAAGGCGCTGATCGCCGGTCCGCTCATGGTCGACGCCGCGAGCCGGGCCCGCGCAGCAGGCGTGCGCTTCGCCTTCGGCACCGACTCCGGCGTCAGCAAGCACGGCGACAACGCCCAGGAGTTCGCCCTGCTGGTGCGCGCCGGCTTCACGCCGATGCAGACCCTGCAACTGGCCACGGTCGAGGCGGCCGAGCACCTGGGCCTGTCGAACGAGATCGGGCGGCTGAAGCCCGGCATGGCGGCCGATATCATCGCGGTGAAAGGCGATCCCCTGGCCGACGTGCGCGAGATGGAGCGGGTCAGCTTCGTCATGCGCAACGGGGCGGTGTTCAAGCGGTAGGGGGCGTCCTATCCCCACCTTCAACGTGATCCTCATCCTGAGCTTGTCGAAGGACGAGGATCACGCACCCCGTTCTGCGGGTTGAGCCCCATCCAGGCTGCGGGACGGTGGTGGAGCGTCCTCGTCCTTCGACAAGCTCAGGATGAGGACGAACCAGAGGTGTCGCCTACCGTCTCGGGGAAGTGCCTGATTGTTGTCAGAACACAGAATTCGCCCCTGTTCGGCTCGACACGCTACCCCTGATCGGCTCGCAGCAGACGCGCCAGGGCCGCTTCATCCTCGAACCGCGCGAGCACGGGCCAGGCGGTCACGCGCGGACGCCAGTCCGCCGGCAGGCGCGACCAGT
>DASPLM010000357.1:0-2325 GCA_035627575.1 Caulobacteraceae bacterium
GAACTGCACGGGAAGTACGTCTTCATCGGCGAGGGCGCGCGGGGCTCGCTCGCCAAGACCCTGATGAGCGAGTATGGCCTGTGCGACGGCAGCCAGCCGCAGAAGTACGGAATCGGCGTGAAGGAGCTCTGGCAGGTGCCGGACGCGGCCTTCCACGCGGGCCTGGTGCAGCACACCCTGGGCTGGCCGCTGGACGACCAGACCGGCGGCGGCAGCTGGATGTACCACTTCGGCGACAACTACGTGTCGATCGGCTTCGTCACCCACTTGAACTACAAGAACCCGTACCTGTCGCCCTTCGACGAGTTCCAGCGCTTCAAGCTGCACCCGTCGATCCGGCCGTTCCTGGAGGGCGGGCGGCGCGTCAGCTACGGCGCTCGGGCCATCGTCGAGGGCGGGCTGCAGTCGGTGCCGCGGCTGAGCTTCCCCGGCGGCGTGTTGCTGGGCGACAGCGCCGGCTTCGTGAACCTCCCGCGTATCAAGGGCAGCCACAACGCGATCCGCTCGGGCAAGATGGCCGCTGAGGCCGCTTTCGAGGCGATCGCCGCCGGCCGCGCCGGCGATGAGCTGACCGCCTACCAGGACGGCTTCAAAGGCTCGAAGATCTGGAAGGACCTGCACCCGGTCCGCAACGTCAAGCCGCTGCTGACCATGGTCGGCAACACGCTCGGCACCCTGGCCTCGGGCATCGACATGTTCGTGACCTCGCACCTGGGCGGTTTCTCCTTCTTCGGCACGCTGAAGCACGGCAAGACCGACGCGGAGTCGACCGGTAAGGCGGCCGACCACAAGCCTATCGCCTATCCGAAGCCTGACGGCGTGATCACCTTCGACCGGCTGAGCTCGGTGTTCCTGTCCAACACCAACCACGAGGAAGACCAGCCCATCCACCTGCGGCTGATCGATCCAACCGTGCCGATCCGGGTGAACCTGCCCGAGTTCGCCGAGCCGGCGCAGCGCTACTGCCCGGCGGCGGTGTACGAGGTGCTCAGGGACGAGGACGGGTCCAACCCGCGCTTCCAAATTAACGCCCAGAACTGCGTCCACTGTAAGACGTGCGACATCAAGGATCCGTCGCAGAACATTGTCTGGACCACGCCCGAGGGGGGCGGCGGGCCGAATTATCCGAACATGTGATCGAGGCGTCCGCCCTTATGTCCTTCAGGTTCTCAACGTCCATGGCCGCGCTCGCCGCGTGCATCGGACTGGCTACGGCCGCCCAGGCCCAGACCAGCGGCCAGACCGACATCGGGGCCTCGGTGGACGAGCGTTCGCTGTACGGGACGTTCCTCGCCGGGCGCAACGCGATGCTGAGCGGCGAGGGGGGCGAGGCCGCCCGGCGCCTGGCCGAAGCGGCCCGCGCCGCGCCCGAGGACGGCTTCCTTCGCGAGCGGGCCTTCACCGCCAACCTGTTCTCCGGCGACGTCGCCACGGCGGCGACCTTCGCCCCGGGGCCCACGCCGCACCAGCCGCCGCTGCACAGCCTTGGGCGCCTGACCGTGGCGGCGGACGCCTATGCCGCGGGCCGCTACGACGAGGCGGTGCAGGCGCTGGGCGGCGATCCGCTGATGTATCCGCACTATACGGCCGCAGCCCTGCTGCGGCCGTGGGCCATGGCGGCGTCGGGCGACTGGAAGGGGGCGACGACCCCGCCGGACGTCCAGGCCGACCGTGTCAGCCAGCTGTTCGGCGTGCTGGCGCGCGCCCAGATCCATGAGCTGCGCCGCCAGCCGGACCAGGCCGAAGCGCTGTACAAGGAACTGATGGCCGACCAGGCCGCTTCCGGCCTGTTCCGGCCCATGTACGGCGAATTCCTCGAACGGCGCGGCCGTCGCGCCGAGGCGATCAGGCTCTACGAAGAGGGACTGGCCGCTGCCCCTGACGAGGTCTCGCTACGCGTCGCGAAGATGCGGGCGGAGCGCAAGGGCAGGCCGCCCAAGGCGCCGACCCTTCAGGAAGGGGCGGCCCAGGGGCTGGGTTTCGCCGCCGCCGTCATGAACGCCCAGCGCCAGACGGAGCTGTCCCTGGCCTATCTGCGCCTGGCGCTGCGCATCGACCCCACGCTCCATCAGGGATGGCTGCTGGCGGGCGACGCCCTGGCGAAAACCCGCGACGAGGACGGCGCGCGAGAGGCCTGGGGTCGGGTGCCCCAGACATCCGGCTTCTACAGCGAGGCGCGCTCCAAGATTGTCTACAGCCTGCAGGGCTCGGGGCAGGGCGAGGCCGCCCTCGCCATGGCGCAGGAGACCGCGCGTCAGCGGCCGAACGACCCCCGCGCCCAGCTGACCCTCGCGGACATGCTGCGCACGGCGGACCGGCACGACG
>DASPLM010000358.1:0-6986 GCA_035627575.1 Caulobacteraceae bacterium
CGCCAGCCGATTGAGCAGGAACAGGGTCTGGCCGTAGTCGCGCCGCCGCAGGTCGTCCCTGAGCCAGGCCGAGAGATGGGGCCGGATCGCCGCGCGATAACGGGCGCGCCCGTCGTCGCCGCCGGCGCCCAGGGAGGCGGCCCGGGCCTCCAGGCTGGCGATGCGGTCGCGGGTGAGCGGGTGCGTGGCGAAGACGTTCAATCGGCCTTCGGACTTGCGTGTGCGTTCGAACTGGGAGGACGCGGTCTCGTCACGAACCGCCGTCCAGATCGTCGCGGCCGCCCGGGGATCGTAGCCCGCCGCCGCCATCCGCCGCACGCCGAGGGCGTCCGCCTCCGCCTCGTTTTCCCTTGAGAAGCGGAAGAAGGCCGTCATGCCAGCCAGATAAACGACATCGATCAGGTTTCCGGTGGCGTCCATGATTGATCGCGCGGCCTCGGCGCTGCCCGAGTTCACGGCGGCCGTCGCGCCCAGCACGGCGATGCCGACGCTGAGCGCCAGCATGGCGTTCTGGCGGTTCTTCTCGGCGTTCCAGGCCTCGAGGAAGTGGTTGCGCTCGAAGTGCGTCACCTCGTGGCTGAGGGTGAACGCGAGCTCCGCCTCGTTCGAAGCGCGCAGCATCAGCCCCGACCAGACCTCGGTATAGCCGTTCGGAGCCATGGTCGCGTTGAAGAACGGCCGGTCCAGCACGTAGACGCGGACATCCCCGCAGTACTCGACCGCGACCTTGCAGGCGACGCCGCGCACATAGGCGTTCAGCGCGGGGTCCGTGTTCAGCTCGGCCGACGTCCGGGCGGCGCGCTCTGCCTTGTCGGAGGCGGTCCAGAATCCTTCCTCGACGCTGCCGGCGGAGGGCCGCTCTCCGGAGAGGCGCTGCGCCCCGGCTGCGGTGGGGGCGGCGGCGATGGCCAGCGCCGCGGTGAGCGACAGCGCGATCCTTGTGCGCATGCGGGCGACGCCTAGAGCGGGATGTCTTTGAAGACGGCCGCGACCAGGCCGGCGGCGCCTTCGGACTTGCGCATGTCGTCGCTGGGACCGGCCACCGCCACGTTGAACCAGACCACCTTGCCGGTGCGCAGGTCGATCAGCGAGGCGTAGACGACCTGCTGGCCCAACGGAACCGAGACGCCCAGCAGGGCGAGGCCCACGGCGGTGGCCACGCGGCCCTCGCTCGCGTAGGTGCCCCGGCCGGTGAAGAAGAGTGCGTAGTCGGCGTCGTAGGCGGTGGAAAGCGCCTGCGCCCCTTCGCCGAGCGTCCAGTCGAACGAGCCCTTCTTCGTCGGCAGCGCGTTGGTGTATCCGAACGTCATGATCGACGCGCCGACGGTCGAGTTCAGCCGCAGCAGCTGGCCGACGCGGCCCGTCATGGCGTCGTCGGGGTTGGCGGTCGAATAGGCGTGCTGCCGCGCCTTGACCGCCGTCTCGATCTGACTGGCGAGGTTGTCGCGGGCCGCGCGGCTCCAGTCAGCGCGGGGCTCGGTCATCCCCGCGGCGGTCAGCAGGCCCAGGTCCACGTCGGGCGTCATCAGGACGATGCGCGTTCCCGCCGCTGGACGAACGGCCGCGGCCTGGGTGTTCACGCGCGAATTGGTGGTGGTGCAGCCGGCCAGCAGGACACAGGCCAGCGCTGCGGCAAAAAGCCGGATCATGTCGATATAAGTCCCCCTGCCGCGTGAGCGGCCCCCGCGCACTTCTAGCTGCGCCGTATCGCCGCTGTCGATGGTAGATTCCGTCGCAGGATCAGGGAAGCGAGGATGGCTGGCGATTCCGGCCCCCCGCCCGGATCGCCGTCGACGACGCCGGGTGCAGCGGTCCGGGGATCCAGACCCAGGCGGGCGGGGGCGTCAGGGGCAGGGCGGCCGCCTGTTCCAGCGGCACGCGGTGCGCGGCGTAGGCCCGGGCGAACTCGCTGGTCCGGTCCGCGTCCTCGGAGCCCGGCCGCGCGATCACGCCGATCGGAACCAGGGCCGCGATCTCGCGCCAGGCGCGCCAGCGAGGGAAGCTCTCCACGTTGTCCGAGCCCATCAGCCAGACGAAATGGACGTCCGGGTGCACGGCCTTCAGCCGGGTCAGCAGGTCGATGGTCGGGCGGGTCCCGAACCGCCGTTCGATATCCGACACCGGCATGGTCTTCGGATCCGCCAGGGCGCGGGCCGCGGCCATGCGCGCAGGCAGGGTCAGGTGCGCCTCGTCCTTCAGCGGATTGCCGGGGGACACCAGCCAGACCACCCGGTCCAGCTTCAGGTGATCGAGCGCCAGGTCCGCCACGTGCCGGTGGCCTGCGTGGGCGGGATCGAACGAGCCGCCGAACAGCCCGACCTTCCAGCCCGGCTCGACCGGCAGGCGGGGCTCGCTCACGGCCGCCAATCGCCGGCGGGGACCTCGGCCTCGTCGTCCTCCTCGAACGGCTGGCCGGCGGCGGCGGCGCGCTGACGTCGCACGGCCTTCCAGGCGTCGCGCAGCAGTTCGCGCACGCCCTCGCCCGAGACGCCCGAGATCAGCCGGGGCTTGACCCCCGTCTCAGCCTCGAACTGCGCTGCGATCTCGTCGCGCTGGTCCGGCGCCAGCGCGTCGACCTTGTTGAGCGCCGTCAGCTCGCCCCGTTCCTCCAGGCCCTCGCCGTAGGCGGCGAGTTCGTGGCGGATCGTCTTCCAGGCGCCGGCCGGGTCCTCCTGCGTGGCGTCCACCAGGTGGATCAGCACGGCGCTGCGCTCGACGTGGCCGAGGAACTTGGTGCCCAGCCCCGCGCCCTCGGACGCGCCCTCGATCAGGCCGGGGATGTCGGCCAGGACGAAGCGCTCGCCCTCGGACAGGTCGACCACGCCGAGGTTCGGCGTCAGGGTGGTGAAGGGATAGTCCGCGATCTTGGGCTCGGCCGCCGTCGAGGCGGACAGGAAGGTCGACTTGCCGGCGTTGGGCAGGCCCACCAGACCGGCGTCGGCGATCAGCTTCAGCCGCAGCCAGATGTACTTCTCCTCGCCGGGCAGGCCCGGGTTGGCGTGCTTGGGAGCGCGGTTGACCGGCCCCTTGAAGCGGATGTTGCCCCAGCCGCCCGAGCCGCCCTTGGCCAGCAGGTGCTTCTGCCCAGGTTCGGTCAGGTCGACGATCAGGGTCTCGCGGTCCTCCTCGAACACCTGGGTGCCCACCGGCACCTTCATGACGATGTCCTCGCCCGCCGCGCCGTAGCGGGCCCGGCCCATGCCGTGGCCGCCCGTGGCGGCCTTGAAGTGCTGCTGGTAGCGGTAGTCGATCAGGGTGTTCAGCCCTTCCACCGCCTCGATCCAGACGCTGCCGCCGTTGCCGCCGTCGCCGCCGTCGGGGCCGCCGTACTCGATGAACTTCTCGCGCCGGAAGGACACGGCGCCGCCGCCCCCGTCGCCGGAGCGGATGTAGATCTTGCACTGGTCGAGGAATTTCATGGGCGGGGTTTTGGCTCAGAAGGAGGGCCGGGTCGAGGCGCCCCGAACGGCGACGTTAGACTCGGGCTCGAAGAACGACTATATGGGCCGGGTCGACCTCTGAAGCGTAACGCGCCTACCCGACGCTTCGGCCCGGATACCTGGCTCCTACTACCTCCAGACTCGATGGTTCCCCCCACGTTGGGGAGAGCCAGTCCCGTCATCTAAGGAGCTCATCATGGCTACGGGTACTGTCAAATGGTTCAACACCACCAAGGGCTACGGCTTCATCGCGCCTGACGACGGCGGCAAGGACGTGTTCGTGCACGCCACGGCCGTCGAGCGTTCGACGCTGGGCTCGCTGAACGAAGGCCAGAAGGTCGGCTACGAGCTGGAGCGCGATCGCCGCACCGGCAAGGAATCCGCCACCAACCTGACCGCGGCCTAAGACCCTTGGCCAAGGAAGAATTCATCGAGTTCGAAGGCGTGATCGAGGAACTGCTCCCCGAGGGGCGGTTCCGCGTGAAGCTCGACAACGATCACACCATCCTCGCCTACACGGCGGGCCGGATGCGCAAGAACCGCATCCGCTCGCTGGTCGGGGACCGGGTGACCGTCGAGATGACGCCCTACGACCTCGACAAGGGACGCATCACCTTCCGTCACAAGACGGCCGGTCCGGGACCCGTCCCGGGCGGCCAGCGCCCGCAGTTCCGCAAGCGCTGACCGCACACGCGACCTGAATCATCCGAGACGGCGGCCCAGCAATGGGCCGCCGTTTTCGTTTGTGGGGTGTAGCTTTCCTCTCCCTTGCGCGAGGAGGCGCGCGGCGGCGCGCGGCGGCGACCCCGCAAGCGTCGGCGGTGCGCGACCTCGTCCTTCGACAAGCTCAGGATGAGGTCGAATGAGAGCGCGCAGTAGAAATCCTCATCCTGAGCCTGTCGAAGGACGAGGATTTCGGATTCGCAGGTCGAGGGGACACGAGCCGCTTGAGCCGGGCGCGCGGCCCCGCGCACACAGCGTCCTGAACCTCTTGGTGGAACTCTCGCGCCCTTCGGTCTGACGGCTGTCAAGGATGGGCCGAAGGGCCACAAGCTGCGCTTGCGACGGGCGAAGCCCTGTCGTCCTTGACCGCCGTCAGACCGGGCGCATCATTCCATCAAGAGGTGCAGGGCGCAGAGGGTTCAGAACCATCCGGCAACCCGGCGGGTTGGGGCGGGGCGGCCAACCGCCACCGGCGCCGCCCACACCGCCTCCTACGCCAGCCACACCATCCGCCGCACCTCCGCCGCCTCGCCGCGTGACAGGGAGTGGTTCTTCCGCACCTCGCCCGTGTAGAGGAAGCCCGCCTTGCTCAGCACCGCGCCCGATGCGGGATTGTCGGTGAAGTGGCCGGCGGTCACGGCCCGCTTGCGCCAGGTCTTCGAGGCCCACAGCAGCACGCCCTCCACCGCCTCGGTGGCGAAGCCGCGGCCCCACCAGGGCTTGCCGATCCAGTAGCCGAGCTCCGGATAGGGGTCCTCGTCGTGGAACAGGCCCAGCACGCCCACCACCCCGTCGTCCTCGTGCTCGATGACGAAGCTGTTGTGCAGGGTGCGGTCCTGGGAAGCCGCGTTCCACAGCCAGGCCTCGGCCTGGGGCAGGCCGTAGGGGTGGGGCATGCGCAGGGTCATGCGGGCGATGTCGTAGTCGTTGCCCAGCTCGGCGATGCGGTCCACGTCGCGCCGTTCCGGCGCGCGCAGCGTCAGCCGCCGCGTCTCTATCACGGGGGAAATCTCGATCACGCACATGAGCTGCACTCCTCGGCCAGCTCGCGGGGAACGAAAAAGGGGAGCCCGGTGATCCGGACTCCCCGCGTCGCTTCGATCCGGATCCGCCTTGAGGGGCTGCGATCCGGGTGTGTGCGGATCGCTATGCTATTCGGCCGCCATCAGCGGAACGATCGACACGAAACACTTCGAGTCGCGCTTGGTGGTGAACTTCACCTGGCCGGTGGCGGTGGCGAACAGGGTATGGTCGCGGCCCACGCCGACGTTCTCGCCCGCATGGAACTTGGTGCCGCGCTGGCGCACGAGGATGTTGCCGGCGAGAACCGTCTCGCCGCCATACCGCTTCACGCCAAGGCGCTTCGACTCGGAGTCGCGACCGTTGCGCGACGAACCGCCGGATTTCTTGTGAGCCATGGTGCGCTCCTAATCCTTACCTGAGACCGGTCCCCGCGGGGATCAGGCCTCGTTGTCCTTCTTGGCGGCGGCCTTCTTCGGCGCGGCAGCCTTCTTCGGGGCCTTGGCTTCGGCGGCCGGAGCCTCCGCAGCCGGGGCAGCCTCGGCCTTCGCCTTCGGAGCGGCGGCCTTCTTGGCCGGCTTCGGGGCGGCGGCGGCCTTGGGAGCCGCCTTCTTCTCGGCGCGGGCCGTGATCTTGGCGGCGCGCTCGTCGGCCTTGGCGGCGGCGATTTCCATCTGGCGGGCCAGGTTGCGGGCGCGGGCGTCGCGCTCGGCCTTCGGCGTCAGGTCGACCGTGCCGTCCCACTTGGCGGTCTCGCCGCCCTTGCCGCCGTCGATGCCGGTGACCTGCAGGACCGTTTCCGTCTGGCGGTGGCCGCGGGTGCGGCGGTAGCCCTGACGGCGGGTCTTCTTGAAGATCTTGATCTTCTCGCCCTTGCGGGTCTCGATCAGGGTGGCGCTGACGGTGGCGCCCGAGATCAGCGGCGCGCCGACCTTGTCGCCCAGCATCATCACCTGGTCAAAGACCACCTCGGCGCCCGCGTCGCCGTCCAGCTTTTCGACCACGAGCACGTCGCCCGGTTGAACCCGGTACTGCTTGCCGCCGGTCTTGATCACCGCGTACATCGCGATCAGCCTCGTTGCACAAAAAAGAGAGCGCCCGACGGGGACCCCGTGGGCGAGAGGGTGCGTCTTATACAGCCGGTCTCTTCCGAGTCAACGAAAAGGCTTGCCAAAAAGGCGCGACGCAAAATACGTCAGCGCCCCTCGACTGTTACAGTGTAACACTATATAGCCGATCCCCGTTATCGCACTTCCGGGATCCCGCGTGAACGACGCCCTTCTAGTTTCCCTGCTCGCCACCGCCTTCGCGGCGGCGTTCCTGCACGCGGTCCTGCCGACCCACTGGCTGCCCTTCGTCCTGGTCGGCCGCGGCCAGGGCTGGTCCCATGGCCGCACCCTGTGGGCCGCGGCCCTCTCCGGCTCGGCCCATGTCCTGGTGACCATCCTCGCGGGCGTCCTGGTGGTCGTCGCGGGCGTGGAGCTGGACAAGCGTTTCGAGGGCCTGCTGCCGGCGATCTCGTCCCTGATCCTGATCGCCATCGGCGTCTATTTCCTGGCCACCCGCAAGAAGCCGGTCCCTGCGGTCGAGGGCGCGCCGAAGCGGCGTTTCGCCTCGGACCGGGCGGCCCTGCTCAGCCTGGTGGCGGTGCTGGCCTTCTATCCCAGCGAGGCCTTCCTGCCGGTCTATCTCTCCGCCGCGCCGCTGGGCTGGAGCGCCTTCGCCCTGCTCAGCCTGATCCTTGCCGTCGCCACCCTGGCCGGCATGATGCTGTTCACCAGCCTGGCCCTGGTCGGTGCGACA
>DASPLM010000359.1:0-7780 GCA_035627575.1 Caulobacteraceae bacterium
CTACATCCGCGTCACCGGCATCGCCGGGGTGGACGACTTCTCCGACCTGACGGTCACCCAGAACGGCGCCGACGCCCTGATCACCTTCCCCGACGGCTCCACCATCACCCTCAACGGCGTCAGCGCCGCCACGGTGGACGCGAACGACTTCAGCTTCGGCTGAGGCGCGGGGGACATGCTCCGGCCGGCGGCCGGTGCGTGTCCCCTCGCCGCTTTGGCTGAATCGCGCGGCGCGGCTATAAGCGGCCTCACCCCGGGAGGCCCCGCGTGACGAACGAAGAGATCAAGCTCCTGAAGGCGCGGGTCGAGGCCGGCGACCTGCTGCGCAAGGAAGAGCAGCTGAACCTGCTGCAGCAGCTGTTCCGCGCCAACCGGCGCCTCATGGCCGCGAGGAAAGCCGGCTTCAACACCGACCCCTTCCAGGGCAAGGACGACGGCTTCTAGCCGCGGGACCGACCATGAAGCCCTGCAGGATCCACCTGGTCGCCGGCGCCCGGCCCAATGTGATGAAGATCGCGCCGCTGCACCGGGTCCTGTCGCGCCAGGCCTGGTGCGAGCCGCGCATCGTCTTCATCGGCCAGCATTACTCGGAGAACATGTCCCAGGACCTGTTCGCCCAGTTCGGGGTGCACGACGCGATCACCGCCGTGCCGCTGGAGCCCGGATCCTATGGCGAGCGCATGGGGCGCATCATCTCGGCCTACTCCGACATCCTTGCTGCCGACCAGCCCGACATGGTGGTGGTTCCGGGCGACGTGGACGTGGCGCTGGGCGCGGCCCTGGCCACGCGGCGGCAGAACCGCACCCTGGCCCACCTCGAGGCCGGCCTGCGCAGCTACGACGCCAGCATGCCCGAGGAGATGAACCGCATCCTCATCGACTCGATCTCGGACATCCTGCTGGCCCCCTCCGAGGCCGCAGCCCAGAACCTGATCTACCACGAGGGCGCCGACCACCGCCGGGTGCACTTCGTCGGCAACATCATGATCGATTCCCTGGCCATGGTGCTGTCGGAAGCCCACGCGGGCGAGGTCGCCGGCCGGTTCGGCGTCGCGGCCGGCGGCTATGCGGTCGCCACCTTCCACCGGCCCGGCAATGTGGACGACCCCGCGCGCCTGGCCGAGATCTGCGGCCTGGTCGAGCATATCGCCGCCCGCACCCCGGTCGTGTTCCCGATCCATCCCCGCACCCTGGAGCAGCTGGAGCGCTCCGAGGCGGGCAAGGCCATGCTGGCCGGCGGTCGGGTGAAGACCTGCCCTCCCCTGGGCTACACCGACTTCGCCAACCTGGTGTCCAGGGCGCGGCTGGTGGTCACCGACTCCGGCGGGATCCAGGAAGAGACCAGCTGGCTGAACGTCCCCTGCTTCACCCTGCGCGATTCCACCGAGCGGCCGATCACCGTCTCGCTTGGGACCAACACCCTGGTGAACTTCGACGATGTGCGCGAGCAGGTCGACCACGCGCTCACCGGCGATGCGCCCCGGCAGAAGGGCGCGCTGCCCCTGTGGGACGGCCGCACCGCCTGGCGCGTAGCCCAGGTGCTGCGCGGCGCCTGGGATCGACGAGAAGCCTAGTTCAGTCGCCGATTTCCGGGACCGGCAGGGTCTCGGGCGTCAGGGCCCGGGCGACCGCCAGCAGGTTGCGCGCGGCGTTGCGGCCCACGCGATCGGAATAGGCATGGGCCTGGTCGGTCTTGATGTAGTCGGGGCCAGGTGCCGGCCCCAGGTGCCAGTAGGTCCAGGACTGCCCCGGCACGGTGAAGCCGATGTCGATCAGCGCCTGGCAAGTCGTGCCGACGATGTGGTGGGCGCCGTCCTCGTTGCCGGTGATGACCACGCCGGCCACCTTGCCGAAGGCCACGGGCCGCCCGTCCTGCCGCGTCTCGTGCAGCATGGCATCCATCCGCTCCAGCGCCCGCTGGCAGAGGCTGGACGCCTGTCCGAGCCAGGTCGGCGTCGCGATGATCAGAATCTCGGCGGCCAGGATCTTCTCGCGGACCGGCGGCCAGGCGTCGCCCTCTCCCTCGTCGGACTTCACCCCCGGCTTCACGTCCAGGTCGACGAGGCGGACGATCTCCACCTCCACTCCGTCCCGCTCCAGCTGGTCCATCACCACCCGCGCCAGGGCTTCGGTGCTGGACGGTTCCGGCGAGCGCTTGAGGGTGCAGTTGAGGACGATGGCGCGCATGGATGGCTCCCGGATCGACCGTTAGACGGTCAGGCGCCTCGAAGGTTCCCCGCTTGACGGATCGCCCCGCGCGCCGTCCCATCGGGTTGGGAGAACGGGGGTCAACCAGATGCGGGCGAACCGGCGCGAGTTCCTGTGGGGCCTGTCCTCGGCCGGCGCCTACGGCGCCCTGGCGGGCTGCGGCGCGGCGCCCCTGCCGTCCAACCCCGACGTGGTGGTGATCGGCGCGGGTTCGGCCGGCATCGCCGCGGCCAAGACCCTGCAGCAGTTCGGTCGCAGCGTCGTGGTGCTGGAGGCCATGGACCGGATCGGCGGCCGCGCCTGGACCGACAGCGACACCTTCGGCGTCCCGTTCGACCAGGGCTGCGCCTGGCTGCACAAGGCCGACACCAACCCCTACACCGACTACGCCCGCGCCAACGGCTTCACCCTGCAGGCGCATGAGTACGATCTCGAAGGGGTCTGGTTCGGCAAGCGCCGCGGCACGCCTTCCGAGGTGGCGCGGGTGAACGCCGTAGAGGAAGCCCAGTCGGAGGCGATCACGGCGGCCGAAGGGGACATCGCCGCCTCCCTGGCCGTGCCGGTCGCGACGCCCGTGGACGAGGCCGCCGCCGACTACCTGGGCGCGCTGGACATGGCTGTGGACCTCGACGAGCTGTCCACTCACGACTACGCCAACGCCGACGACCTTGAGCCCAACTTCCTGTGTCGCCAGGGGTTCGGCAGCATCGTCGCGCGGCGCGGCCAGGACCTGCCGGTGCGCCTGTCCACGCCAGCCCGCCGACTGCGCTGGGACGGTCCCGGCGTGCAGGTCGAGACCGAAGCCGGGAATCTCCGCGCCAAGGCCGTCATCGTCACCGCCTCGACGGGCGCGCTGGCCTCCGGCGCCCTGCGCTTCACGCCCGACCTGCCGACGGCCAAGGCCGACGCCATCGCCGACGTGCCCATGGGCATGCTGATGAAGATCCCGCTGCTGATCCGGGGCGGCGAGCGGTTCGGCCTGAAACCGTTCACCGATCTGCTGGTCGAGCAGCGCGGTCGACGCGACCTGTACTTCCTCAGCTTCCCCTTCGACACCAACCTGATGGTCGGCTTCGCCGGCGGCGACTTCGGCTGGGACCTGTCGGCGGCCGGTGAAGGCGCGGCGGTGGACTACGCCAGCCAGGTGCTCGGCGACATGTTCGGCTCCGACGCGCCGAAGAAGGTCGAGAAGGGGGCCATGACCCGGTGGGCCTCGAACCCGTGGACCCGGGGCGCCTATGCCGCGGCCTCGCCCGGACGCTACGCCGCCCGCGCCGAATTGGCCCGGCCGCTGGCGGAGCGGGTCTTCTTCGCCGGCGAGGCCCTGGCCGGCGGGCTGATCCAGACCTGCGGCGGCGCCTTCCTCTCCGGCCAGGCCACGGCCCAGGCCGTGCACCGCTCCATCGCCGCCTGACCATGAACACCCACGACTCGAGCATCTCAAGGTCGGCGGCCGGTACGTGGTGACCCGCGCCTTCGCAGACTTCGACCGCGAGGCTCATCCGGTCGGAGAAGTCTGGACCTTCCGCGGTCACAGCTTCCTGCCCTACGACGACGGCCTGTCGCTGTTCGTCGAGGTGCAGGGCCACGGACAGCGGCAGATCCGCATGCGCTGGCTGGAAGGGGACCAGGGCGAGATCATCGACAACCTGCGCGACTACCTCGCCCCAGCCGGCGGGTGACCGACGTTCACTGAACGATCACAGGAACTTGTCGCGGTACGTGCGAGCGTCGCCGCACGGCCGCCATAGATCGTCCCCACCTTGGTCTCCAGACAAGGGAGACCCATGCACGCCGTCGGCCGGACCATCGCAGCCCCCCTCGCAGGCATGCTCATGCTGGCGCTCGCCGCCTGCAGCGGCGAGCCCGTCTCGATCCAGTTCTCTCCCCCGACGCAGTGGCGTAGCGATTTGCAGAGCTCGCTGGACGAGGCTCAGGTGCGGGCCGAACGCGCCGCCCGCGAAGCCACCAACGAATCCCTGCGCTACCTGCGCGACCGGCCCCCGCCGCCCCAGTCGGCGCCGGCGTTCGCGGCCGCCATCCGCTACTCCCGCAATGAGGCGCGGGCCTCGGGCGCCCGACGCCTGCCTGCCCACATCCGCCGCGAGCTTGCGCCGTACTTCCCGCGCGAGGTGCTCGACCAGGTGCGCTGGAACCTGCCGGGCCGGCGCGCCAGCATCGGCTCGTTCGTGGTCGGCTGGTACTTCGACCAGGGCGCGGTGACGCTCGACGACGTGATCGTCTTCTCGGACAAGCGCCTGGCCGAGGACCCGCTGTTCTGGGCCCACGAACTGACCCACGTCGAGCAGTACCGTCGCCTGGGCGTCGACGGGTTCGCCCGGCGCTACATCGCCGACTGGCGCAGCCTCGAACGCGAGGCCCGCGACAAGACCCTGGCGATCCGCAAGGACATGCGCCGGCGGGGCTGAGGGGCCCTGACGATAGCTTCACTGTTTCGGGCCCCGCCGACCTGCTAGGGCGTGGCGGCAGTACCGGCTTTTGGGGATTTCCAGGTGTTCAGAGTTCTCGCGGCGCTCGCCGTCCTTACGGCGGCTGCCGTTGCGCCTGCGGCCTCGGCCGCGGCTTTCACGCCCTGCGCGGATGCGGGCTCCCACCCGGCGCTCGCCGGCAGTCAGTGCCTGGTCGAGACCCTGCCCCTGGACCACGCGACGCCGAGTAGCGGGACGATCGACCTGTTCGTCCGCCGCTTCCCGGCCGAAGGCCGGCGCAAAGGCGAGGTGTGGCTGCTCGCGGGCGGTCCGGGCGAGACCGGCGCTTCGCTCTACCCTGCGCTGGCCAATTTCCGCCGCGCCTACCCGGGCTACGATCTGGTCGTCCCGGACCATCGCGGAACCGGCTTCTCGTCCAAGATCTGCGAGAAGGAAGAGGCGCCGGAAAGTCCCGACGGCATCGGGCTGGCGGGCCAGGAGTGGGGGCCCTGCATCGGGGCCATGCACGCGAACGTCCTCCGCACCCAGGCCTTCAACACCAACAACGCGGCCCGCGACCTGGCCCGTCTGATCACCGTGCATCGGCGTCCGGGCAAGGTGCATCTGTACGGCGTCTCGTACGGCACGCAGCTGGCGTTGCGGATGCTGGCGATCAGCCCCGTGAAGCTGGACGGGCTGGTGCTGGACGGGCTCGTGCCTGCGTTCGGCGTCGACCGCTGGGACCTGAGCCGCCGCACGGCGGTCGTGGACGCCGTCGGGCGCGCCACCTTGTCTCCCGCGCAGCAGGCAGCCCTCGCCAGGCTGGAAGCCGACGCCGTCGCGGCCAAGCCGGCGTGGCTGGGCGACGTGCCCGGCGGCGACCTTCGCCGTTTCATGGGCATGCTGCTGACGTTCCCGGAACACCGGGCGCGGATTCCCTCGCTCATCGAGAGCCTCGGGCGCGGCGACACGACGTTGCTGGCGCGCATGAAGGTGGATCTCGAGACCGCCTATGCGGGCCTGTCCGCTTTCCCGCAGTCGCCGCCCTCCATGCCGCTGATCATGCTTATCAACGGTTCCGAGATGAACTCCCGCCGCGACCTGACCCGCGCGACGATCGACGCCGAGGCGGAAGGGGCCCTGTTCACGAGCCCGATCCCCGGCCACCTGGTCGGCTCGCCCGCCCCGCTCTACGACCGTCCGGCCGAGTACGAGCGCCTGCCGGCCGCCCTGCCCCGCACGCTTGTGGTGCACGGGACGCTGGACCCCAACACGCCCTACGAAGGCGCGCTCGCCCATGTCGCGGCGCTACGCAAGGCCGGCAAGGTCGAGGTGACGACGGTCGAGGGCGGCGCCCACTACCTGGCCCTGCTGGATGGCGACTGCTTCGCTGACTCGGTGGCGCGGTTCGTGGCGGGCAGGAAGGCGCCGGCGCGCTGCACTCCCACGCCGGCGCGCAACCGCGGCTAGGGCGCGCGAGCGAAGACGTCGATCCGCTCGCCCGGGTGGGCCGGCAGTTCCACGGCGTCGATCCGCCGCCACCCGTCCCGCCGGAACAGGGATCCCGCGCTCGCCGTGGCCGCGTAAAGCCGCTCGTAGCCGAGCCGCGCGGCCTCGCGGCGGCAGGCGGCCACCAGGGCGGCCCCCGTCCCGCGACCTCGATGCGCGGCGTCGACCCACAGGCCGCCGAGCCAGGGCGTGAGGTGTGTATGGGTGGCGATGGAGGCGGCGTTGAGCGCCACGGTTCCGACCAGGACCTCGCCGTCCACCGCCACCAGGCCCAGCGGAATTCCGTCGAGGCGCGCACGCTCCGCCATCTCCGCCACGGTCTGTTCGCGAGGCTGCACGCCGTACCAGTCCGCCCACTCGAGGCGCAGGGCCTCGGCGAGCCGCTCTATCAGGTCGGGCCTTTCGGCCAGCGGGACAATCTCGGTCATGGGCGTCGGTCATTCGGCCAGTTGGAACAGCTGCTCGACGGTAGTGTTGAGCGCCCGCGCGAGCGTCAGGGACAGGATGGTCGAAGGGATATAGACGCCGTTCTCCACCGTGTTGATGGTCTTGCGCGAGACGCGGGCCAGATCGGCGAGGCCCGCCTGGGTCAGGCCCGCCGCGGTGCGGGCCTCCTTCAGCCGATTGACCAGGCGCGGATCACCCAAGGTGCTCGGCCTCCCGGTCGAGCCAGGCGAAGCGCCAGCAACCGGCGGCGCCGGCGACGAACAGGGCGATGGGCATCAGGGTCACGGCCAAGTCAGGGCGCCACAAGCCGATGCCGAAGACGACGACGACCCCCACCGTCAGGACTACGAAGGCGAGCGCCATCGCCCGCCCCCGCAGCTGCCGGGTGAACTCGTCGTCGAGCAACCGCTTCTGCTTGCGCGCCTCCCCGTCCCATCCCATCAGCATCATCGGCGCAATGAGGGCGTGAAGCATGATCGCCACCGCCCAGAACCAGTCGGCGAAGTCGCCGTCTCCGGCCAGGACGCTGATCACGGCGGGCACGCCGAACCCGACCGCCAGCAGCATCAGGATGGGCATCATGAGCATCTGGCTGCGCCGCTGGCGCTGGACCTGGTCCCGATAGCCTCCCTCGGACCGCCATGCTTCCGGCCGGTGGCGCCAGCGCCAGCCGACGACGGCGCCGGCGACGAAGAGCACCGCTCCGCCGAGCGCGACGCCCAGACCGATCGCGCGCTCCCTGTCGCTGGCGTCGAGCGCGGTTACGCCGCCCAGGGCCATGGCCGCCGCGCCCAGTCCGATCAGGGCCATGGCGCCCGTGCGCCAGGCGTGCCGCCGGCGCTCGCTGCGTTCCCGTTCGATTTCGTTCGCTTCAGTCATGACGCCACCCTGTAACCTCTAGGTGACATGTCACCTAGAGGTTACATGACTGTCAAGGGGGCCGATCGGCGCGACCCCAACCTGTCGAGGCGCCCCAAACCAAAACGGCCCCCGCATTGCTGCGGGGGCCGTTCGGTTCAGTCAGGCTGCTCCGGCCGAGGCCGGAAGCGATCTTACTTGATGATCTTGGCCACGACGCCGGCGCCGACGGTGCGGCCGCCTTCGCGGATGGCGAAGCGCAGGCCCTGGTCCATGGCGATCGGGCTGATCAGCTCGACTTCCAGCTCGGCGTTGTCGCCGGGCATGAT
>DASPLM010000360.1:0-3526 GCA_035627575.1 Caulobacteraceae bacterium
CGCCTACCACGACGAGGAATGGGGCGTGCCTGAGTACGACAGCCGCGCCCTGTGGGAGAAGCTGGTGCTGGACGGGTTCCAGGCGGGGCTGGCGTGGATCACCATCCTAAGGAAACGCGAGGCCTTCCGCGCCGCGTTCGACGGTTTCGATCCGGAGATCGTCGCCCGCTACGGCGAGGCGGAGCGGCAGCGGCTGCTGGGCGACGCGGGCATCGTGCGCTCGCCGGCCAAGATCGACGCGGCGATCCGGGGCGCGCAGATCTTCCTGGAGATGCGCGACCGGGGCGAGGACTTCTCCGAATTCTGCTGGGGCTTCGTCGGCGGGAGGCCGATCCAGAACCGCTTCACCGCCGCCACCGGCATCCCGCCGCAGACCCCGCTGGCGGTCGAGTTCTCGAAGGCCCTCAAGGCGAAGGGCTTCAAGTTCTGCGGGCCGGTGATCGTCTACGCCTGGATGGAGGCCTGCGGCCTAGTGAACGACCACGTCGTCGAGTGCTTCCGCCACGGCGAGGTCGAGGCTATGACCCGGCCGAGATGAAGCCCCCCGCCGCCAAGCCCCAGGCGAAGAAGCCGCGCCGCATCGGCCCGAAGATGACGCTGGAGAAGCTCTGCGGCGAGCTGGTCGTCTGCGGCGTGGACGAGGCGGGGCGCGGGCCCTGGGCAGGGCCGGTGGTGGCGGCGGCGGTGATCCTGGACCCGAAGCGGATCCCCAAGGGCCTCGACGATTCCAAGAAGCTGACGGCGGCCCGGCGCGAGGCGCTGGAGCTGGTCATCAAGGAGAAGGCGGTGAGCTGGGCGGTGGGCCAGGCCTGCGTCCAGGAGATCGCCTCGCTGAACATCCTGCACGCCACGGGCAAGGCCATGTGCCGCGCCGTCGAGGCGCTGGACCCGGCGCCGGCGGTGGCGCTGGTGGACGGCAACTACCGCTTCCCCCTGCCCTGCGAGGTGCGGACGGTGGTGGGCGGCGACGGCCTGTCGGCCTCGATCGCGGCGGCCTCGATCCTGGCCAAGGTGGCGCGCGACCGGCTGATGACCGAGATGGACGACCTGCACCCGGGCTACGGCTTCGCGGTGCACAAGGGCTACGGCGTGCCGGCCCATGCCGAGGCGCTGAAGCGGCTGGGCCCCTCGCCGATCCACCGCAAGGCCTTCGGCCAGGTGCGGATCATGCTGGAGCAGCTGAGCCTGGGGTTGGAGCCCGTGCTGGAGCCGGAGCTGCCCGACCCTGAGCTGCAGGCCTCAGAGCTGTAGCCAGGCCCCGGCCATGCCGCCGGCCAGCAGGGCGGCGAAGCCCCCGGCGATGGCGATCAGGACGTCGGCGCGGATGACAATCTCGTCCCGGGGCGCATCGGGGATGATCCAGGCCTCGACGACCTTTTCGCGGGGCCGTTCGGGCGCCAGCTCGGCCGCGGCCTGGTAGGCCTGGTGGGCGGTCTCGACGGCGGAAAGCATGAGAGACGAACTCCTGTTCTATCCCCGACCCGGTCACCTGAACGTCATGGAATCGCGCCCGTTCCATGAACGCCGGACAACAAACGCGACGCTTCACCTGACGGTGGAATCCTGATTTCCTTACCACGACCGCCGCGCCGCGTGCGTAAGGCCGCGGCCTCACTCCAACGAGGGCGACATGGCCAACTTCATCGGTACGAACATCGCGGATCTGTGGATCGGCGACGGCACGGACGAGACCGCCAACGGCGGCGGCGGGGACGACTTCCTGCGCGGCATGGGCGGGACCGACATGCTGGACGGCGGCATCGGCAACGACACCGCCGACGGCGGCGACGGCGACGACACGGTCTACGGCGGCTACGGGGACGATGTCGTGCGCGGCGGCAATGGATCCGACATCGTCGAGGGCGGGGCCGGCAACGACCTGATCCGCGGCGGCGCCGGCAACGACCTGCTGGTCGGCGGCGACGGCGTGGACCGCATCTTCAGCGACGGCGGAGTCGACGAACTGGACGGCGGCGACGGCAACGACGTTCTCTACGGCATCGACGGCGGCGACACCTTCACCGGCGGCGCCGGAACCGACACCGTCGACTACCGGTATGCCGGCTTCGTGGTCATCGACCGCACCGGCGGCTTCGGCGGCAACGGCGGCGCGGCCGGCTTCGACACCTGGGACTCCATCGAGCGCTTCCGCCTGTCGGAATGGTCGGACACCTACTTCGGCAACGCCGCCGGCGAGTACGTGGACGGCGGCGCGAACCAGGACATCATCTACGGCTTCGACGGCGACGACCACATCGTCGGCGGTGCGGGCGACGACATCCTGTCCGGCAGCGGCGGCAGCGACGTGCTCGACGGCGGGGCCGGCGCGGACTTCTTCTTCGGCGGCGACCAGCGCGACACGGTGACCTACGGCTCGGCCGCGGCCGGCGTCACGCTGGACCTTTCCAACAGCGCCAACAGCACCGGCGACGCCGCCGGCGACATCTTCAACGACGCGATAGAGGCCTTCGTGCTGAGCCGCTACGACGATGCCTTCGTCGGCGATTCCAACGACAACGAAGTCGCCGGCGGCAACGGCAACGACAGCCTGAGCGGCGACCTCGGCGCGGACCTCCTGCGCGGCGGCGCCGGCAACGACACGCTGGTCGGCGGCGACGGCGACGACATCCTGGCCGGCGGCTCGGGCGCCGACAGCATGGACGGCGGCGACGGCTTCGACACCGTCAGCTGGTCCGACGCCACCGGCGCGGTCAGCATCAACCTCGGCAGCGGGACCCACCAGGGCCAGGCCGCCCGCGACACCTGGACCAGCATCGAGCGCTTCATCCTGGGCGGCCACAACGACCGCTTCAACGGCTCGGGCGACGTCGACATCGTCGGCGGCGGCGCGGGCGACGACCTCCTCAACGGCGTCGGCGGGAACGACCAGCTGATGGGCGGCGCGGGCAACGACACCATCGCCGGCGGCGACGGCGCCGACATCATCTACGCCGATGTCGGCAACGACCTCATCAACGGCGGGAGCGGGGCGGACAGCTTCCGCTTCGGCTCCTCGCCCTTCGGGACGGACACGATCGTCGACTTCGAGAACGGCGTGGACAAGATCACCCTGGGCAGCGTCGGCGCCATCGGCGACCTCAGCATCGGGCAGAACGGGGCGAACACGGAAATCCTGCTGCCGGACGGCTCCGTCCTCATCCTGCAGAACTTCAACTCCGCCGACGTGGATGCGGCCGACTTCCTGTTCGGCGGCCCCTGACCGTCAGCGGATACACGATCGCGAGCGCCCGGCCGAAAGGCCGGGCGTTTTCGTTCCGGGCGCCCCTTCACAGCTTGACCAAACAGTGATCTCTGGGCGCTCGACGCTGCGTCGCGTTCGTACTGATGCGGCCCTTTCAGACGGACGGGGCGACCATGGCCAACTTCATCGGAACGAACATTGCCGACCTGTGGAACGGGAACGGCGAGGACGACACCGGCTTCGGGGGCGGCGGGGACGACGTCCTGCGCGCCTTCGGCGGGGCGGACATGCTGGACGGCGGATCGGGCAATGACACCGTCGACG
>DASPLM010000361.1:0-2376 GCA_035627575.1 Caulobacteraceae bacterium
GCGGCGCCCTGACCCAGGACGTAGAGCAGGCGCTCGTAGTCCTCGGCCGCCCAGGCGGTCTCGCCCATGCGGGCGAGCGCCCGGCGCAGCCCTTCGGGCGGGGCCGGGAGGCAGCGCGCCGCCACCTCCTTCGCCGGCAGGTCCAAGAGGCCGGCGGCTGACACAGGAAGGCCGGCGCCGCGCGCCTGGGCGAAGGCGAGGCAGACCAGGTGCCGCCGCTCGGCCGGGGCCGTGACGAAGGCCGCGTGGGGCGCGGGCCACAGACCCGCCACGCGCGCGGCGAACTCGCCGGCGATGTGGGACAGCAGCGGGGTCGGCGACCCGATCTTCGCGACAGGCGCGACGGGAACGGCCGTGGCGGGAGAGGGCGGGGCCCGGTTCCGGGCCGTCTTCAAGGCGAACATGTCGTGTCTCCGGGCGTCGCGCCCGGCAGGCACGACGGCTCAGTCGTTGGTGGTTATGAGGCCACGCATCCGGAGCTGGAGGCCGCCGGGCGCGCCGAACCGATCGCTCTCGCGCCGGTCTGGGATGTGGGTCGCGCCGAAGGTCATCCGGTCTGTCTCCTGGTTGAAGGAACGGCGATATGCCGAAGCGTCGCGGCGGGCGCAACGGTGCAGTGGGCGGTGTGGGGGCATGGGCGCGCGGGCGTGGCTGTCACGCCACACCTTCTCGCCTCTCGTTGGGGAGAGCCGTCGCGGGCTCTACGCCCCCAGAATCCAGCCTTCTTCGGACTGCACTGCGGCCACGTCAGCCTCGCCCGTCCCCTTCGGCGGCGCGAACGCCTTGCCGAGGTCGCCCTTGTCATCATGGCGCGACAGGGCCTCGGCGCAGGCGCGGACGCGGGCGGCCGACTTCGTTTCGCCCGGTTCGGTCTTGGCGGCGTAGAGACCGGTGTTGACCTCGACCACGAGGGTGTTCAGCGGCTCGACGTCGGTCTTGTCGAGGGCGCGCCAGCCGGTCCCGAACGGCCAGACGGCGACGCTGGTCCCCAGCTCGTCCGTCAGCCGTTTCACCGCCGCCATGCCCAGAAGGGCCTGTCCGCCGATGACGCCGGCGCCATGCATCGGCCAGGGGCTCCTGGCGGCGGTCTTCACCTGCGCACCTGCCGCCCTGTCCGTGCGGCGCATCTCGGGGATGTCGCCGAGGCCGTCGACCGGCTTGGTGCTGGACAGCCAGCGCTGGGCGAAGCGGGCGGGGGCGCCCCAGAACGGGCGCGCCTCGTCGGTCATCAGCCGGTTCATCTTGGCCGCGACGGCGAAGCGGTTGTTGGTGTTGTCGGCCTTGTCGACCACGTTGGAGGCCATGAACTTCCACAGCGCCGCCCACGGCTCGCCCGTCAGCTGCAGCCGTTTGGCCGTGCCCTCGGGCAGGCCCAGCGGGAAGGCGAAGCCCAGCAGCACCCGCTGGCCACGCTTGCGGAGGTCGACGAGCAGCGAGCGCAGCAGCGCTTCGGCCTCGGCACGGGTGCCGGGGTTGTGCGCCTCGTAGGCCAGGCGGAAGCGCACGTCGCGCTTGACCACGCCGATCCACAGGGACTGGTCGCCGGTCTTGCGACCTTCGGCGGCGGTCCATTCCGCAACGATGTAGGCGTCGAACAGGCGGCTCACGAATACGCTCCTTGGGGGGTGGGGCAGCTTCTAGCCCAGACGGAACGCGCAACAAACCGCGACCGAACGTGATTGAGTCTATCTTGCGTGTAGAATCTGCGGACGGCAGAAACCGGCCGCCTTCCTAGCGGAGTATCGATGACCAGGGTCCTGAAAGCGGGCGTCGCCGGCGCCGGCGTCTTCGGCGGCTACCACGCCCGCAAGTACGTGGAGGCCGACGGCGTCGAGCTGGTGGGGATCTACGACCGCGGCACGGGCCGGGCCGAGACGCTGGCGGCGCAGATCGCCGCCCCCGTGTTCCTCGAGGGCCAGTGGGACGACTTCATCCGCGGCCTCGACGTCCTGACCATCGCCGCCCCGGCCGTGGCCCACGCGTCCCTGGCCGTGCGCGCGCTGGAGGCGGGCGTCCACGTCTACGTGGAGAAGCCCATCGCCGCCTCCATTCAGGAGGCCGAGGCCATCCTTGCCGCCGCGCGCGAGGCGGACCGGGTGGTCGCCTGCGGCCATCAGGAGCGGATCGTCTTCCAGGAGATGGGCCTGTTCTCCACCGCCGAGCGCCCGTCCCGCGTCGAGGCCGTGCGCAAGGGACCCTGGACGGGCCGCAGCGACGACGTCTCGGTCGTGCTGGACCTGATGATCCACGACCTCGACCTAGCCCTGACCCTCGCCGGCGAGCAGCCCTCGTCGGTGAAGGCGACCGGGCGGGCGGTCGAGAGCGCGCTCAGCGACGAGACCCAGGCGGAGATCGGCTTCCCGGGCGGGATGGTGG
>DASPLM010000362.1:0-3450 GCA_035627575.1 Caulobacteraceae bacterium
CGGAGCGGGGTTGCGGCCAGGGCTTGCGCGCGAACACCGCGCTCAGCACCTCGGCCGCGCCCTGCTCTCGCGCCACGCGGATCGCGGCCTCCAGGGACAGGCCGGAATCGAAGACATCGTCGAGGATCAGCACGCGGCGACCGTCGACCGGCCGCTGCAGCGGCGCGCGCACGTCGACGCGGCCGCGACTGGAGCGCTCGTCGCCGTAGGACGCCAGCCACAGGGCGTCGAACCGGAGCAGCTTGCCGCGCTCGGCCAGGGCGCGCGTGAGGTCCGCAGTGAACCAGATGCCGCCGGTCAGGAGGCAGACGGCGATGGTCTCGTCGTCGACGCGCGGCGCGATGCGTTCGGCCAGGGCGTCGATGCGCGCCTGGACCTCGACGCGGGACAGCAGCTCGGTGGGGGCGGCTTCCGCCGGGTTCTCAGCCATGTGGTCCGGCGGATACCGCCCGCGAGGCCCCCGTGTCGAGAGCATAGGGGTCGTTCGCCGGCAGCGGCCTGGCCTCGACCGGCCTGGGGGGCGGGGCCGCCTGGGAGCGGCGCAGCTGCGGCGTGGCCGTCGAACTCCCCGCCTTCGCCGCCGCTGCGGACGGCGCCTTCGAGGCGACCGGAGCCGGCGCCGACCTCAGTGGAGCAGCCTTGGGGGGCGCGGCTTTCGGGGCAGCGGCCTTCGCCTTTGGCCTGGGTTGCGGCTTCGGCGCAAGTTCCAGTGCGAACTCCACCGCGACATCGTCCGCCAGCGCCTTCGGGTCGGGCAGCACGGCCGAGAAGGCCAGGGTCTTGCCCGGGGCGATCGGCGCATGGGAGACGGGCGCCAGCTTGGTGGCGATGCGCCGGCCGTTCTTGTCCAGCAGGGCGATGCGGATCGGCGGCGGAGCGGAAGCTTCCTCCTCGACGTTGCGGATCTGCCCCGAGACCTGGATGGCCATCAGGCCGCCCGGCGCCGGTTCGGCCTTCACCTTTTCGAACTCGAGTCCGGTCGGGTTCACCGGCACGCGGGCGAAGGCGTAGGCGCCGGCGGCGCGGGGATACAGCTTAACGATATCGACGCGGAAGACGTAGGCGGCCACAAGCAGGGCCATCAGGCCGGACACCATGCCCGCCCACACCACGCCCGCGGCGGCGGCCTCGCGCACCTTGCGCTGCTGTTGCACCTTGGCGCGGAACGCCTTGGGCAGTTCGGGAGCGGCGACGCTGCCGGGCTCGTCGGCCTTTAGGCTCGGGCCCTCGCGTCCGATCGCGCCTTCATCGGGGCTGTTGGTCAGCTCCAGCGGCTCGTCGGCCCTGGCGTGCCACGACGTCCCGCACGAGGCGCAACGCACGGTCCGGCCATCGGGCCCAAGCTTGGAATCCTCGACGAAATAGCGTGTGGTGCAGTCGGGGCAGGTCAGTATCATGCCGGCGAATCGGAGGCTAAACGCGCTCCCCTATCGAGGTCTCCGATTTCAGACTCCATGTCCAGAAAACCCGCAGCCCCTAGCGCTTCACCGGCGACCCAGCGGGCCGCAACCACAGAACCCGTCGTCCGCTTCGAGAACGTGGGCATGCGCTATGGGCGCGCGCCCGAGGTTCTCAAGGACATCCGATTCACCATGACGCCCGGCTCTTTCCACTTCCTTACCGGGCCTTCCGGCGCGGGGAAGTCGAGCCTGCTGAAGCTCATTTACCTCGCTCACCAGCCCTCGCGCGGCCGGGTTGAGCTGTTCGGTCACGACGCGGCGGCGCTGCCGCGGCGCGAACACCCCTTCCTGCGCCGACGCATCGGCGTGGTGTTCCAGGAGTTCCGGCTGCTCGAGCACCTGTCGGCCTTCGACAACGTCGCCCTGCCCCTGCGCATCGACGGCCGCAAGCCGGACAGCTATCGCGACGACATCGCCGAACTGCTGACCTGGGTCGGGCTGGGCAGGAAGATGCACGCGATGCCCGCCGCCCTGTCCGGGGGCGAGAAGCAGCGGCTGGCCATTGCGCGGGCGGTGGTGAACCGGCCCGAGCTGCTGGTCGCCGACGAGCCCACCGGCAACGTCGACCACGAGATGGCCCTGCGCATCCTGCGCCTGTTCGTCGAACTGAACCGGCTCGGCACGACGGTCCTGATCGCCAGCCACGACCGCGAACTCGTGGAAGCTTCCGGCATGCCGGTGCTGCGCCTGAACGAGGGGCGTCTGGCGCGTTCGCGTGGAGAGGCGGCGTGAGCGCGGCCGAGCACTGGAGCCCGGCCGGCTGGAAGCCGGGGCCGTTGCTGCCGCGCAACCGCAGCCGCGACTTCGCCCTCCATTTCGTCGTCGCCACCCTGTGCTTCCTGGCCTGCCTGGCGGCGCTGGGCATGATCGCCGCCGACCGTGCGGCGCAGGGCTGGTCCCGCGACATCCGCAGCGAAGCGACGGTCCAGGTCATGCCCAAGCCGGGCGAGACCGGCGCGGCCGCCGCCGCCCGGGCCGCCGAAGCCCTGGCCGGCGTACGCGGCGTCGCCGAGGCCGCCGCCCTGGAGCGCGAGAAGGCGGAGGCCCTGCTGGAGCCCTGGCTGGGGAACACCTCGCTGGAAGACCTGCCCATCCCTCACCTCGTCACCGTGCGCCTGGACCCGGTCCGCCCCGCCACCGCGGCAGAGCTGAAGCGCGCCCTCTCCGCGGCCGGCGTGGAGGCCGCCGTGGACGACCACAGCCGCTGGATGGCGGACATCGAGCGCGTGGCCGTGAGCGTGCGCCTCGTCGCCCTTGCCGTCTTCGCCCTGATGACCGCCGCGGCCGGCGCGGTGATCGCCTTCGCCACGCGCACGGGCATGGCGGCGGCCAGCGACGTGGTCGAGGTGCTGCACCTGTCCGGCGCGAAGGACGATTTCATCGCCGGCCTGTTCCAGTGGCGCTACGCACGTCTCGCCGCCGTGGCGGGACTCTATGGCTCGGCCGCCGCAGCCCTGCTGGCGGCGGGCCTGATCCTGTTCGGCGGCGGCGGCGGCTTCACGCCCGCCCTGCCGCTGCAGTGGATCGACCTCGCGGCGGTCTCGCCATGCGCGCTGGTTGCGGCTACGGTTGCGGCCGTCGCCGCCCGGCTGACAACGCTGCGCCTGTTGCGGGAGATCGCATGAGAAGCCTGGCCGTCGTGCTGGTCCTGGCCCTGATCTGGCTGGCCGGTCTGTTCGCCTTCGCGGACAGGGCGCGCAAGGCCGAACCGCCTGCGACGGTGGCCGCGGCCGATGGCATCGTCTCCCTCACCGGCGCCTCCGACGAGCGGATCGGCGCGGCGCTGAGCCTCCTGGAACAGGGCAAGGCGCGACGGCTGCTGGTCTCCGGGGTCAACACCGAGGTGCGTCGCGAAGAACTGCGCCAGGTCGCGGGCGCGCCCCGGCGGCTCTACGAATGCTGTGTCGATCTGGGCTACGACGCCCAGGACACCCTCGGCAACGCCCAGGAGATCGCCGACTGGGCGCGGGACAAGGACTTCGACACCCTG
>DASPLM010000363.1:0-2554 GCA_035627575.1 Caulobacteraceae bacterium
GCCGCCGGATAGACCGTGCCCGAGGTGCCGATGGCCACGAACAGGTCGGCGCGGGCGAGCGCGTCCTGGATGCGTTCCAGGTGCATGGGGACCTCGCCGAACCAGACCACGTCCGGCCGCAGGGTCCCGGTCCGCCCGCAACGAGCGCAGACCTGCGCCACCGCCAGGTCGTCCTCCCACCTCTGCACGTCGCCACAGGCGTCGCAGCGCACCTTCAGCGCCTCACCGTGCATGTGGATGACGTCGGCCGCGCCGCCCATCTCGTGCAGCCAGTCGACGTTCTGGGTCACCAGGGTCAGGCGGCCGCCGCGCCCGGGCAGTTCGCGCTCCAGCCGCGCCAGCGCCTCGTGGGCCGCGTTCGGCCGGGCGTCGCGGTGAACCCGGCGGCGCATGTTGTAGAAGGCGTGCACCTTCGCCGGGTCCCGGGCGAAGCCCTCGGGCGTGGCCACCTCCTTCAGGTCGTACATGGACCAGAGGCCGCCCGCGTCGCGGAAGGTGCCGAGCCCGCTCTCGGCCGAGACCCCCGCGCCGGTCAGGACGAAGATGTGCATGCGCCTCGATCCTTCCGTGTTTCAGGCGTAAAAGCCTCTCCCGTCGCGGCCCTCCGGCCACGGACCATCGATAGCAAACGGAGGAACGCCATGCGCGCCATCTTCGCCGCGCCCGCCCTCGCCCTGGCGCTCAGCCTCGCCGGCGCGGGCCAGGCCGCCGCCCCGGCGCCCAAGAAGCCCATCGCGGTCGAGCGCTTCCTCGGCCGCTGGTACGAGGTCGCCCGCACCGCCAACGCCCGGCAGAAGGACTGCCACGCCCCGATCGTGCAGTGGAGCCGGGCCAAGGACGGCAAGATCTCTGTCAACAACATCTGCCACAAGGGCTCGCCGGACGGGTCGCCCCAGTCCTTCAAGGGCACGGCGACGGTGCTGGACGCCGCGCGCGGGCGGATTCAGTTCAGCTTCCTCGGCGGCGCGATCAAGCAGGAGTACTGGATTCTCGACCGCGCCGACGACTACAGCTGGGCCATCATGGGCACTCCCGGCGGCAACTTCGTCTGGGCCTTCTCCCGCAAGGCCGCCCTGACCGACGCCGAGCAGAAGGCCATGGTCGCCCGCATCAAGGGGCTGGGCTACAGCGTGGCCAAGCTGGAGCTGGCGGGGCGCAAGGCGGCGTGAGACGGTCGGCCGGAGGGCTGCCGGAGGCGCGCGGATGCCGACGCGACGCGCGACTCGAGGGTTCGTCTAAGCGGCTAGCCGCGAGCGGAACAGCGGGGGGGAAGTCATGGGCGCGTACTGGATCGGAACGTTCTTTGGAGCGGTCTTGGGCGGTTTCCTCTGGAGCCGCCTGTGGTTGTGGATCAGCAAGCTGGCTGTGAAGGCCGACCCGCAGCGCCTCTATGTGTCTTACGCCATCGCCTGGGTGACAGCCGTCGCCCTGGGCGCCTATGGGCTCGCCGAGGGCGGTCCCGCGGACTGGCCCCGATCCCTGTTGACGTACACGCCGGCGCTCCTGCTCTGGCTGGTGTTCGACCTCTTCCGCCTCCGCGGCAAAGCCGCCCGGGTCGGCGTATCCGGCCGCGCCGACGCTTGACGCGTCGAACGTAAGGGGAACATGGTGGCGGCATGTCGACCGCCGTCGTGCTCACCTTCAGCCGCCCCGAGACCACCCAGACCGTGACCCGGGGCGCCGCGCGCCTGTTCCAGGCGCTGGGCTACGCGCCACTGCTCGAGGTGGGGCTGCCCAACGGCCGCCGCGCGGACGTCATGGCGCTGGGCCCGCGCGGCGAGATCGCCATTGTCGAGGTCAAGTCGGGGATCGACGACTACCGCGTCGACCGCAAGTGGCCAGAGTACCTGGACTACTGCGACACCTTCTATTTCGCCGTCGCGCCGGAGTTCCCCCGCGAGGTCCTGGCCGAGGGGCCCGGCCTGATCGTCGCCGACGGCTTCGGCGGCGCGATCCTCACCGACTCCCCCCGCGCACCGCTCGCCGGCGCCCGCCGCAAGGCCCTGACCATCGCCTTCGCCCGGCTGGCGGCGGGCCGGGTGGGGACGGGTTGACCTGGGCCGTCTGCCGCCGGCGCGGGGGTGTGCGCGCTTCAGTTCCCCGGCGCTCCCGGCTTCCCCCTCCGGCGGCTGCGCCGCCACCTCCCCCGGTGCGCCGCACCGGGCGAAGGGATACCCAACTCAGCCCGTCTCCCCCTCGGGCGGCAGCGCGTGGGGGAGGTGGCCCGAAGGGCCGGAGGGGGAAAGCCGCTGCCGCGCCGGCCGACGAACTCCCATTCGCGCCCGTGCCAGGTCGATCACGCCCGCCGCCGCCTCGTCGGCGTCGGCCAGAACCTCTCGCGCGGGCAGTCGCAGAACCTCGATTCCGTAGCGCCTGAGCCAGGCGTCCCTGCGCATGTCCCGACTAGGCTGATCGCCCACTCCGTGGATCTCTCCGTCGACCTCGACCGCCAAGCGCGCGTTGGCGCAATAGAAATCGAGGATGAACGGGCCGATGGGATGCTGGCAGCGAAACACCGGACGATCGCCGCCCCGACTTTTGAGGCGCAGCCACA
>DASPLM010000364.1:0-7460 GCA_035627575.1 Caulobacteraceae bacterium
CGATCTCGGCCAGGATCTCGGCCGCGCCGAGGTCGTCCTCCGGCGAGACCGCCTCGTGCGAGCGCAGGAGTTCGGAGAAGTCGCGCTGGGCCGAAGAGAAGGCCCACACCGCGTTGTGCTCGTAGGCGCGGCGGCGCAGCAGCTCGTGGTTGGTGGCCGCGCCCTGGCCCGGAATGCCGCCTGGATAGGCGGCCTGCAGTTCGCGCAGGCCCGGGGCGACGGCAGAGGTCGCCTGCCCCGGCTTGTCCAGCCCGGTCAGGACCCGCGTCGCCGCCACCATGGGCGCCCAATCGGCGGGATAGGACACGCCGACCACCAGATCCGACCCGCGGCGGGCGATCAGGCCGAAGCGGCGGGGACCGTCGGCCGTCCGCTCGCAGGCGATCTGGCGCAGTTCGCCCAGGTCCGGCGCGGCGATGACCGCGCCTTCGCCCATGCAGGTCTCGCGCAGGCGGGCCAGGGCGTCGGCCTCGGAGGCCACCGGATAGGCGGCCACCCAGCCCGACGGGCGCTCCCATGGGCCGCAGTAGAGGTCCACGGCGCGCACGGTCCTGCCGCCGTCGAAGCGGGCCATGGCGCGGCACGCCTGCTGCTCGGCATTCTGGCCGGCGGCGAAATCGCCGACGTTGCGGGCTGCCATCGCCGGGGCCGCCGCGGCGGCGGTCAGGGCGAGGGCCGAGGCCGTCGCCAGGGTGCGGGCGATGAAGGTCATGGCTCTACTCCTGCGTCACGACCCGTCCACAGGTCTTCGTTGCCCGATCCGGTGACGGGTTCGCCCATCCGCTCCTGCTCGTACGCGCGGTCGGACTCGGGCGCGATCAGGGTGCGGAAGATGTCGCGGCGATCGCTCCGGGTGGACCCGGCGACGCTGTCGGACGCGTCCCTGGCCTCCTCTTCCTCGAGTTCCTGGACCGAAAGTTCGGTGGGGTTCTCGAAGCGGGGGATCTCCGGCTCTTCGGTTTCGGGGCCGCCGCACACGCCGCCGCCGATCTCGCAGGTGTTCAGGTCGAAGCCCTCGGCCAGTTCGATGTCGCCGTCGACCAGGTGCTCGAGCTGGGCGGCGTCGGGGCCGCTGACCTCCTCCAGCTGCCCCTGGTCGTTCTCACGCAGGAACACGCCGAAGAGCTGCACGTCCTCCGGCCCCTCGTTGAACGACAGGGTGAAGCCGCCCTCGCCGCCGATCTCGAGCCCCTCCAGTTCCTCGGGGGCCCAGATCAGCTCATGGCCCTCGTAGGGAGCGCGGGCCCAGATGCCGGCGTATTCGCCCGGCGCGCCGGTGTTCTGCTGGATGATCCGGCCGTTGGCGCCGATGCGCAGGCTGTAACCGGCGACGAAGATGTGGCCCTCGTCGATCTCGTAGTTCGAGGACTCCTCCGCCGCGTCGAAGTCCGGGTCCTCGGCCGCCGCCAGGACGAAGGCTTCAGAGCCCATCAACACGTCGCCCAGCGCCAGGATCGACACGTTCTGGAACGGGTTGTCGATGGAGCCCAGGCTGCCGGTGATGACCACCGTGCCGGGGATGAAGCTGCGCGTGGTGAAGTCGCCGTCGGAGACCGCGACCCCGCCAATCCACAGGTTGGTGGTGAACGGGTCGCTCACGGTCACCGCGCCGGCGACGTGCAGGTAGCTTTCGGACCCGGTGCCCAGCACCAGCGTCTTCACCTTGTCGGAGTCGATGTCGAGGTCGTTGACGATCAGGTTCGTCTGGCCCTGGAGCATCGTCTCCTGGCCGTCCGAACCGGCGATCACCATGACGGTGTTGGCGTCGAGGTTCTGGAACTCCTCGTTCGACAGGTTGAAGTCGCCGCCCAGTTCGCCGTCCTGGCCGCCCAGGATCGCGTCGCCGTCGACGCCGGTGGCGAGGATGGCGATGGAGTAGGCAGAGACCTGGCCGTCGATCTCCATGTCCGCGGCGGCGATGCTGATCTCCACGTCGGTCAGGTCCGCGTAGGGCCAGCTGAAGCCGTCGGCAGGGACTGCGTTGGCCGAGCCGTCCGTCGGGTCTCCGGCGGCGTCCTCGACACGCATCGATCCGTCCGAGGTCAGGACGAAGTTCTGGTAGGCGACCATCTGGATGCCCTCGGTCGCCCAGATGTCGCCGGAGACCACGATCGACCCCTCGTAGGATTCGACCGACACCACGTCCGCGATGATGTCGCCGGACAGCTGGATCGCCGCCCCCTCGCCGTCCATGCCGCTGGCGTAGAGGAAGACGAGGCCGGTCGGCAATTCCTCCTGCCCCGCCAGCAGCAGCGAGCCTTCGCCGGTCGTGATCGAGCCGTTGATGGCCTGCAGCACCAGGAAGTCTTCCGTGAGCTGGGGCACGCCGGACTCGGTCGGCTCGCCGTCCGCGTCGGCCTGGATCAGGGCGCCCTCGGCCACGGCGATGCTGCCGTTGTCGTTGCGCACGATCACCGCGTCGTTGGCGACGATGTCGCCGCTGATGCTGATGAACGTCGGATCGCCCTGCAGCGCGGGATGGCTGGCGATCTGGATGAAGCTCTGGGCCAGGAGGTCGCCCGAGATGTCGATATCGCCTCCGGCGTGGATGGCGATGCCGAGGCCCGATGCGTCGCCGCCCATTTCCACCGAGCCGCCGGCGTTGATCTGGACGAACACCGCGCCGGTCTCGAAGCCGCCCAGCAGCAGGGCGCCGTCGGCGACGCCGATGTCTCCGCCGGCCGACAGCGCCAGCACGCCGCCGCCGTCACTGTCCGCGTTGGCCGTCAGCACGGATTCCGCCCCGACCGCGATGTCGCCGCTCGTGGCGAGGCGTAGCGTCCCGCCCGCGGTGATGTCGCCGCTGACGGCGATGTCGGCGCCCCCCGTGGCGGTCGGGTCCTGCGGTCCGACCAGCACGTCGCCCGCCGCCGTCAGCTGACCGGCGATCTGGATCACCGCCCCGCTGTCGGGCGCGTTGCCGATGCTGTTGACCACGATGCTGGAGTCGGAGGTGACGTCGCCCGCCAGCACAATCGAACCGCCGGCGTTGGCGTTGAAGCCCACCTGCGATCCGTCGACGGCGCCCATCACGGTGATGTCGCCGCCCTCGGTGGTCGTCAGCTGGATCACGCCGCCCACCAGCGCCGAGTCCCCGCCGACGTAGAGTTCGTCGGCCGTCTGGACGATCAGGTCCTGGAAGCCGAGAGAGCCCAGCAGCTCCGCCGAGCCGGCGTAGATGCTGACGTCGGTCAGGGCAGAGCCCTCGCCGCCCCCGCCGTCCAGCGTCGCGCCCGCGGCCAGGCGGAACACGCCGTTCTCGGCGCGGATGACGATGCCGTCGCCGTCGGGGCCAAGGCCGCCGCCCACGTTCGAACGGACGTGGCCGTTGATGTCCAGGTCGCCGTTCTCGCTTGTCAGGGCGAGGCTTTCGCCCGCCGTGATCGACCCGTCGACGGTCAGGCTGCTGACCAGGGAGCCCTCGCCGGCCGCGGTCACCTCGACGACGCCCCGCCCGTTGACCGAGCCGCCGACGCCAACATCGCCGTGGCCGACGACGGTGATGTCCCCGCCGGTCACCTGGCCGTCGATCGTGACGCCGCCGGCGCCCTCGATCTGGACGTCGGAGTAGGAGCCGGCGTTCACCAGCGCGCCGTCCGCGATGACCAGCTGGCTGGCCGCGCCGGTCGTCGCGCCCGACTGGATGGAGATCAGTCCGCCGCCCTCGGCGTCCAGCGCCACCAGCGCCTCGGATGCGATATAGACGTCGCCGCCGCTACGGATGTGAATCTGCTCGTAGGCCTGCAGGCTGCCGCTGATGTCGACGAGATCGGCCGCCCCCGCGGCGTCCGACGTCCCGATGAAGATGTCGCCATAGGCGAAGATGGAGCCCGAAACGTCGATGGTCGCGCCGGGCGTGACGTTGCCGACGCTGTCGAGGAACACGTCGTTGCCGGCGGTGATCGAGCCCGATACCGAGATCGAGCCGCCCTCGGTGGTGGTGAAGACGACGTCCGTCGCGTCCATCTGGCCCGCGAAGATGATGTCGCCGCCATTGGAGGTCTGCAGCGTGATCGAGTCGACTTCCATCACCGTGGAAGCGTCGAAGTAGATGTCGCTGGCCACGTCCATGAACAGGTCGACGAAGCCGAAGCTCGAGTCCGTGATGTCGACGGTGCCCGCGTAGATGAACAGGCCCTCGGTCGTCGCCTCGATCGGGCCCGCATAGACCGTCGAACCGGCCTCGAAGGTGACCGCACCGTTGACGGCGCTGACGTAAACCGCGTCGCGGGTTTCCTCGCCGCCCACCGCGGCGGTCGCAACGCCGTCGTAGTCGGACTGGACCACGGCGCCGTTGGTTACCGTGACGTTCCCGCTGTCGCTCGTCAGGTTCACCAGGTCGTTGGCGACGACCATGCCGCTGATGGTCACGTTGCCGACCAGGTCGACGTCGTTCTCGGCGAAGGTCATGTCCTGGCTGACGATCTGCACCAGGTCCGTGCCGTAGATCTCGCCACTGACGTCGATATTCCCGTCCGCCAGCAGCGAGATGCGCGAGCCCGCCAGGGTTCCGGCCATGTCGATGGCGTTGCTGGCCTGGATGGAGATTCGGTCGGGGCTGGCTTCGCCGCCGGCCGCCAGAACCGCGCCGTCCTCGATGGTCACGCTGCCGCTGCCGCCAACCATGTACCCGGCCCGGATCACCAGGCTCAGGTCCGCGGCGCCGTTGTCGTCCAGGTCGGAGCCGATCAGCGACCCCGCCAGGACGTCGATGTCGCCTTCGGTGGTCTGGAGCCGGATGTCGCCGTAGGAGGCGAGGATGGCGGACACCGTGATGTCGCCGCCGTTGGCGCCCAGGGTCTCGATGGTGATCCCGGCCCCCGAGAGGACCTCACCGTCGATGAGGACGTCGCCGTTCCGGGCGCTGATCTCGGTCCGGCCCAGGCCGCCGTGCAGGTAGGTGCCGCTGTAGAGGGCGTTGGGCGCGAGGTTGATGCCCGGGCCTGTGATCGTCACGCTGCCCGCGCCTTCGACGGACCAGGTCTGGGCGTCGAAGTCGTAGCCGAGACCCGCGTTGATCATCAGGCTTGTGCCCGACGCATCGCCGTTGTCGTCGGCATAGATGTCGACCGCATTGTCGTCGTTGCCGATGAACACGTCGCCCATGGCGGCGATTCGGATGGAGCCGTCGGCGACGATATCGCCGTAGATCCCGGTGACCCCTCCGGCGCCGTTGGCGAAGATCTCGACGTCGCCGCCGGCCTGGATGTATCCGCTCAGGTCGGTCCTGGCGCCGTCCCCCGTCGAGAAGACGTAGACGCTGCCGTCCGCCGTGATGTCGCCGGCGACCGTGACGTCGTCGGCCAGGTCGCCGATGGTCCAGACCTGGGCGTTGACGTCGGAGGTGATCGTCCCCCCCATGTAGACGAAGCCGTCGTAGGCCCAGATCGAGACGCCGAAGCTGCCGCCGCCGGTGATCATGGCCCCGCTGTCGATGATCACGTCGCCGGAGCCGATCACGCACCAGCAGTCCGCGTCCAGGTCGTAGCCGCGGCCGGCCACGATCAGCACGTTGCCCGTGCCGTTGGCGTCCGTGTCGGACTCGATCACCGCGCCGTAGCCGAGGGTCGTCGAGTCGTAGCCGTTCACCAAGACGTAGCCGGCGCTGCTGAGCACGCCGTTGACGTAGGTGGTCGAGCCGCTGCGGTGGGTCTGGACGCCGATCCCGGTCGTGGCGTGGATGGCGCCGGTCACATTGACGGCGGCGTCCTCGCCCATGGTGCTGATGCGCACCATGCCGCCGGAATCGATATTGCCGGTGACGTCGATGACCGCCTCGTTGGCGGCGCTGTAGACCAGGACGTTCCCCGAGGCGTCGATGAAGCCGTCGAGGTAGATGGAGCCGCCCGACCCCGTGCTGAACAGGACCGCGTCGCCGCCCATGTAGCCGTCGAAGCTGATGTCGCCGGTCTGGGTGCGGATCTCGATCTGGCTGTCGCCGCCGCCGCCGAGGCCGGCGTAGACGCCCGTTTCGGCCGCGATGGTGATGTCGCCCGAGGAGGTGAACAGGCGGATGTCGCCGTCCGCCGAAATCGGATCGTCGATGACGAGGCTGCCGCCGCCGGCCACCCCGTTGATGCCGATCGCCGCGATCTCGAGGTCGCCGTCGGCCGACAGGGCGCCGCTGATGTCCACCCCGTCCGAGCCGTGGATCGAGATGTTGAAGCCATCGATATAGCCGGCGCTGAAGATCGACCCGTTGGCCTCGATGAGGATGTCGTCGGTGTTCGCGTCCAGCCCCGCGAACAGGTCCGCGCCGGCGTCGATGACGATGTCGCCGGTGTTGCCGTCCCACCCGGCCGACAGCTGGATCGGCCAGTCGAACGAGCCCAGTTCGTTGTGGGCGAAGATGCCGGCGTCCTCGCCGAGGTGGAGATTGCCTTCCGAGCGGGCGAACACCCAGCCGTCCGACTCGATGAAGCCGTTGATGGAGAGGTCGGCGCCCGTTCCACTGGACCACAGCTGGACCTGGGCGCCGCCGGCGGTGATATGGCCGGACATGTCGATGGCGCCGTTCACGGCGGTCAGGTCGACGTTGCCGCCCTGCCCCGCGATCAGCTGCGCGCCGGCGTCGACGTTGATGTCGCCGGCGCCTTCGAACGGGGTGTCGGTCGCGACATCGTAGCCGTTGCCGCTGTTGATCCAGAGCAGGCCCGTGCCGGTGTTGTCACTGTTGGCCGTCAGCACGCTGCTGCCGCCGATGCCGATGTTGCGGGCCGCCGTGATCGACAGGTTCCCCGCCGTCGACACCGTCCCGTTCATGTTGACGCTGGAATTGGCCCCCATGGCGGCCAGGCTGATGTCGCCGACGCTGTTGATGGCGCCGTCCACCATTAGGACGTTGTTGCCCCCGTGAACGTGGATCGTCGTCTCGCCGCCGGCGTCGATCGCACCGGGAATGGTCCCGCTTCCCCAGAGGAAGGCGCTGACGTCCCCGCCCGCGTCGATCGATCCGCCGATGCCGAGTGACTGTCCATTGAAGTTGACGTCGCCGGGGGCGTTGATCGCCCCGCTCACCGACAGGGTGATCGTGCCGCTGTCGGGGGCCTCGGCGCTGGACCCGAAGTTGAGCGTGACGCTGTCGTTGGAGCCGCCGGGCTTCACGCCCGTGGCTTCCATCACGCCGCTGATGTTGATCACCGCGTCGAAGCCGGTGTCTACGTCCCACTGGGTATTGAGGTCGATCCAGCCGCCGGTCGTGACCCCGCCGTGGCTGAAACTGATCGTGCCCGGGCTTCCGGAGGACCAGACAGAGCCGATCTGCTGGTAGTTCAGGTTCCCCGACGCCGCCGCGAAATCGACATAGCCGCCGTCCGCGACGATGTATCCGACCCCGCCCGTGGCGGTGATGGCCCCGTTCATGGCGATGTTCGGGCCCTGCAGCACCACCATTCCGTTGTTGGCGGTGATCGAGGCGCCGCTGCTCACGGTCAGGCTGTTGCCCAGACCGGTCGGCGCCG
>DASPLM010000365.1:0-8411 GCA_035627575.1 Caulobacteraceae bacterium
ACCAGGTCGAGCGGACCGCGCACGGTGGTGGCCTTGTCGCGGCGGCGAAAGACGGCCGGTTCGGCGAAGATCTCGCCCAGGCCGACGGCGCGCTCGGCCAGCTTGCGGGCGTCCAGCGAGTGGACCAGCTGGTCGTCCAGCACGACGCGCTCGGTGACGCCGCGGCGCACGCGGCTGAAGTTCCAGGCGCCCGCCTCGCCGGCCTCGCCCGACCACTCGCCGTCGCCTTCCTCGTTGTAGAGGCTGAAGCGGGCGGCCGCCCTGGCCGGGTCAGGGTTCTCGCCGAACAGGCCGGCCAGCGCCGCCTGCTCGATGGCGAAGGACGGGGCCCGGGCCGCCAGGCGATCGATCAGCTGCTTGGCGATGCGCGCGTCGTTGACCCGGCTGATCAGGTCCTGGCCGGTGATGCGCTCGCCCGACGCGAGGTCCAGCTCGGCGCCCTCGGAGCCTTCCTCGATCAGGAACACCTGCATCTCCGCGTCGTCCTTGAGGTAGCGGGACGACTTGCCCTTGGCCGCGCGGTAGAGCGGCGGCTGGGCGATGTAGAGGTACCCCTTCTCGATGATCTCCGGCATCTGCCGGTAGAAGAAGGTCAGCAGCAGGGTGCGGATGTGGGCGCCGTCGACGTCGGCGTCCGTCATGATGATGATCTTGTGGTAGCGCAGCTTGGCCGCGTCGAACTCGTCGCGGCCGATGCCGGCGCCCAGGGCCATGATCAGGGTGCCGATCTGTTCCGAGGCCAGCATCTTGTCGAAGCGGGCGCGCTCGACGTTCAGCACCTTGCCGCGCAGGGGCAGGACGGCCTGGTTCTCGCGGTTGCGGCCCTGCTTGGCCGAGCCGCCGGCGCTGTCGCCCTCGACGATGAAGAGTTCGGACTTGGCCGGGTCGCGCTCCTGGCAGTCCGCCAGCTTGCCCGGCAGGGAGGAGATATCCAGGGCCGACTTGCGCCGGGTCAGGTCGCGGGCCTTGCGCGCGGCCTCGCGGGCGACGGCGGCCTCGACCATCTTGCCGACGATCGCCTTGGCCTCGTTGGGGTGTTCCTCGAACCACTGGCTGAGGCCCTCGGTGACGAGGCCTTCCACCGCGGGGCGCACCTCGGAGGAGACCAGCTTGTCCTTGGTCTGGGAGCTGAACTTGGGATCCGGCACCTTCACCGACAGGACGCAGGTCAGGCCCTCGCGGGCGTCCTCGCCCGAGACGGTGACCTTCTCCTTCTTGCCGATGCCCGAGCTCTCCAGGTACTGGCCCATGACCCGCGTCAGGGAGGCCCGGAAGGCGGCCAGGTGGGTGCCCCCGTCCCGCTGCGGGATGTTGTTGGTGAAGCACAGCATGGTCTCGTGGTAGCTGTCGTTCCACCACAGGGAGAGGTCGATCTCGACCTTGTCGCGCTTGCCGCGGATGACGATCGGGTCCTTCAGCAGCGGCTGCTTGGACTTGTCCAGGTGGCGCACGAAGGCCTCGACCCCGCCCTCGTAGGCGAGGATCTCCTCGAACGGCTCGGCGCCGCGCAGGTCGGCCAGGCGGATGCGCACGCCCGAGTTCAGGAAGGCGAGCTCGCGCAGGCGGTGCTCCAGCGTCTTCAGGTCGAACTCGATGAAGGCGAAGGTGTCCTTCGACGGCAGGAAGGTGACCGAGGTGCCGGTGGCGTACTCGCCGTCCACCTTGGGCGCATCGCCGGTCACGGTCAGGGAGGTGTGGGCGTCGCCGCGGCGGAACTCCATCTCGTGGGCCTTGCCGCCGCGGTAGATGCGCAGCTTCAGCCAGTCGGACAGGGCGTTCACGACCGAGACGCCGACGCCGTGCAGGCCGCCGGAGACCTTGTAGGAGTTCTGGTCGAACTTACCGCCCGCGTGCAGCTGGGTCATGATGACCTCGGCCGCCGAGACGCCCTCGCCCTCGTGGATGTCCGTGGGAATGCCGCGCCCGTTGTCGGTGACCGTGGCGGAGCCGTCGGCGTTGAGGATCACCTCCACCAGGGTGGCGTGGCCGGCCAGGGCCTCGTCGATGGCGTTGTCCACCACCTCGTAGACCATGTGGTGCAGGCCCGAGCCGTCGTCGGTGTCGCCGATGTACATCCCCGGGCGCTTGCGCACCGCGTCGAGGCCCTTGAGGACCTTGATGGATTCCGCGCCGTATTCGGCGGCGGCGGCGTCGTTGGCCTCGTTGGCGGCGTCGCCGTTGGCAGTCGCGGTCGGGTCGGTCATGTCAGTCCAGTACGGTCAGTGTCCCCGCGTCCACGCGGACGCCGAGGGCGCGGCCCTTGAGGCCTTCGAACAGCGTTTCGTCGGTTCCGGTCAGGAAGGCCTGCAGCCCGAGCGCGACAATTTCATCGAACAACGCCGCGCGCCTGGAGGCGTCCAGATGCGCGGCGACTTCATCCAGCAATAATATAGGATTCGGCTGGGATTTATCGAGGGAAAGTCGCGCCGCCTGGGCCAGAACCAGGTTCAAAACGAGCGCTTTCTGCTCGCCGGTCGAACATTCCGCCGCGGGGCGGTCCTTGGCGGCGTGAATCACCTCCAGATCGGCCCGATGCGGCCCCGCCAGCGAGCGGCCGGCCGCCGCGTCCCGGGCTCGCGATGCGCGCATGGCCCCGGCGAGGGCGGCGGGATCGGCCTCTCCACGCCAGCCGCCGCCGATGGACAGGCGGGCCAGGGGGAAGGGTCGGGCCTCGCGGCTCTCGATCTCGGCCTGCAGCGCCAGCAGGGTCCGCTGGCGCGCCTGCATGGCCGCCGCGCCGGCCTCGCCAAGCTGCGCCTCCAGGGCGTCAAGCCAAGCCTCGTCGGCGGGACCCTCGGTGAGCAGCCGCATGCGCTGGCGCAGCGCCTTTTCATAGCTGGACACGGCAGCCGCGTGGGACGGCTCGGCGGCGAAGACCAGGCGGTCGAAGAAGCGCAGCCGCTCGCCGCGGGCCTCGATGAACAGCCGGTCCTGGGCGGGCGTCAGCCACAGCGGCCGCAGGTGCTCGAGCAGGCGGCCGGGCGCGACGGTCTCGCCCTCGATGCGGACGGTGCGGCGGGCCGACGACGGCGTCTCCACGCCGGTGCCGATGCGCGTCGGATCGGCGGGATCCCCCGCCAGGGCCGAGACGCTCCAGGCGCGGCCAAGCCGCTCGCCCGGCGCGCGGCGGCCGACCTCGGCCACGGCGGCGCCGCGCAGGCCCCGTCCGGGGGTGAGGAAGCTGATCGCCTCCAGCAGGTTGGTCTTCCCTGCTCCGTTCGGTCCGAACAGATAGACCGAGTCCGCCATGGCCAGGTCGGCGCGGGCGTAGGAGCGGAAGTCGGTAACCGTCAGGGTTCGGAGGCGGCCGCTGGTCATGCTAGGACTTGGGACGCGGCGTCAGCCGCCGGCAGGGAGACATGGCATGGCTATGCCCGGTTTGCGCGCGTTTGTCGTGGCCGCGACGGTGGCTGCGACCGGGGCCGGAAGCCTCGCCCTCGCCCCGCGGCCGGCGGCGGCCCACGAGGGGCCGAGCTTCGACTGCACTGCCGCCATGACCGCGATCGAGAACATGATCTGCCAGGACGGCCAGCTCTCCGGCTTCGACCTGGAGCTGGACCGGCTGTACCGCGCACAACTGAAGGCGGCGCGGCAGGCCGGCGCCGAGCGGGTGCGGCGGCTCAAGGCGGAGCAGAGCGCCTGGCTGGCCGAGCGCAACGCCTGCGAGGCCTACAAGTGCGTTGTGGCCGTCTACGAGCGCCGCATCGACGCCCTCGAGGGGCGTTGACGTCAGACCCGCAGCGGCATCAGCACGTACTGGACGCCGGCGTCGGCCGGGTCGAGCACGAGAGTCGGCGAGGCCGGGTCGGCGAAGCGCAGCTCGGCCTGCTCGCCGGTGATCTGGCCGGCCACGTCCAGGAGGTAGCGGGCGTTGAAGCCGATCTCGAAGCCCTCGTCGTCGTAGTCGACCTCGAGCTCTTCCACGGCCTGGCCGGCTTCCATGTTGCGCACGGTGAGGGTGATCTTGCCCGGGTCCACCGCCAGCTTCACCGACCGCGACTTCTCGGCCGAGATGGTCGAGACGCGGTCGACCGCCTGGGCGAAGACGCCGTTGTCCACCAGCAGCAGGCGCTGGTTGTCCTTGGGGATGACGCGGACGTAGTCGGGGAAGGAGCCGTCGATGACCTTGGAGGTCAGGGAGGCGCGGCCGACCTCGAAGCGGATCTTGGCGGCCGAGACCTGGATGTCGACCGGCCCGGAGCCCGCGTCCAGCAGGCGGCGCACCTGGTCGATGGTCTTGCGCGGCACGATGACGCCGGGGCTGCCGGCGGCGCCTTCGGGCGCGGGCATCTCGGCCAGGGCCAGGCGGTGGCCGTCGGTGGCCACGGCGCGCAGCTTGGGCTCGCCGATCTCCACCACCGTGTGCAGGTACAGGCCGTTCAGGTAGTAGCGCGTCTCCTCGGTGGAGACGGCGAAGCGGGTCTTGTCGATGAGGCGGACCAGGTCCTCCTTCATCACCGTGTAGCGGGCCGAGAGCCCCTCGGACGACATGACGGGGAAGTCGCCCGCCGGCAGCACCGGCAGGTTGAAGCGCGAGCGCCCCGCCGAGACCGACAGGCGCGGGTCGTCGCCGGCGTAGCTGAGCTCGACGTCGGCGCCGTCCGGAAGCTTGCGCACGATCTCGTAGAGGGTGTGGGCCGGGGCCGTGATCTGGCCCTGGTTGTTCACGGTCGCCTCGGCCTCGTCGACGATCTCCATGTCGAGGTCGGTGGCCGAGAAGCTCACGCCGTCCCGTCCGGCGGACAGCAGGACGTTGGACAGGATCGGGATGGTGTTGCGGCGTTCGACGACGCTCTGAACGTGGCCAAGGGCCTTCAGCAGCGCCGCGCGCTCGATGGTCAATTGCATATGTCGCGCCCAGCCGGCCGGGGCGAATCTCCCGGCCCGAGAGAAATCAGGGCCTTGCACACTAGCCAATTTGGCCGGTCAGGGAAGCCCCGCCTGATCGATGCGACGCCTCGTCGTGGGATTGGCGAGGCGGTCGCGGACGGTCCGGCCCGCCGGGATCGCCCCGGCGAGGCCGTAAAAATACTAACGGCTTGTTTTTCCAAGCTAATTTTGAGTTTGCGCCCTGTTCGACCCGACACATTGCACGCGCGGGACGCCTGTTCGGGACGGCCAAGCGGACGGCGCGCCGGCGCCGCCCGCTCGCCCGATCAGCCGCGCAGCTTGCGCGAGAGGGCCTCGACGTCGCGGGCGATCTGCTCGTCCGTGCCCATCAGCTCCTCGATCTTCTTCACCCCGTGCAGGACCGTGGTGTGGTCGCGTCCGCCGAAGCGGCGGCCGATGTCGGGATAGGAGCGGGTCGTGTGCAGCTTGCACAGGTACATGGCCACCTGGCGGGGGCGGGCGATGGAGCGGGTGCGCCGCTCGCTCAGCAGATCCGCCTGCTTGAGGCCGTAGTGGTCGGCGGTGGTCTTCTGGATCTCGTCGACCGTGATGCGGCGCTCGACGCCGCCGGTCAGGTTGGGCCGCAGGAGGGTCTGCACCTCCTCCAGGGTGATCTTCGACAGCCGGGCCCCGGCGACGGCCACCAGGGTGTTCAGGGCGCCTTCCAGTTCGCGGATCGAGCCCGGCACCTTGTCGGCCAGGAACTGCATCACCTCCGGGCGGGCCGGCAGGTCGATCGGCTGGCGCTCGGCCAGCAGGGCCAGCTTGCGCTGGACCACGCCGAGGCGGAGCTGCTTGTCGCCCGGCTCGACCGGGCAGACCAGGCCGGCGCCCAGGTGGGAGCGCAGGCGCGGGTCGACCTCCGTCATGGCCGACGGCGGCTTGTCGCCGGTCAGGACCACGCGGCGGCCGTCCTCCAGCAGGGCGGTCAGGGTGTGGAACAGTTCTTCCTGGGTCGAGGCCTTGCCGCCGATGAACTGGACGTCGTCGATCAGCAGCAGGTCGGCGCCGCGCAGCTCTTCCTTGAAGGCGGCCGTGGAGCGATCCATCACCGCGCGGACGAAGGTCGAAAGGAAGCGCTCGGCGGTCAGGTAGATGACCCGGGCGTCGGGGCGCAGGCGCTGGGCCTCCCAGCCGATGGCGTTCAGCAGGTGGGTCTTCCCGTAGCCGTAGGGGCCGTGGAAGAAGACCGGGTTGAAGTGGCCGTCGGCCCAGGTCGCCACCTGGCGGGCCATGGCGTAGGCGAACTCGTTGCCCTGGCCGGCGACGAAGCTGTCGAAGCTGAGGCGCTCCTGCAGGCCCGCGGCGCGGACCGGGCGCTGGCGCTCGCTCATGTCGGAGACGGCGCCGGCGTAGACGGCGGCCTCGGTCGCCGCCGCAGCGGCCACGGCGGGCTTCACGTCGCCGCCGTCGGCCTCGTGCTCGTGGCGCGAGCGCAGGCCGAGCGGGCGGCCGGACGGATCGTTCTCGATCCACAGTTCGTTCACGCGGTCGATCGCGTTGCGCTTGAACCAGTCGCGGGCATAGGCGGTGGGGGTGACCAGATACAGGGCGCCGGCGGCGCCGCAGCGCACGTCGGAAGGGGCGACGTACGAGTTGAACGGGCCTTCGCCCAGTTCCCCACGCAGGGCGTTCGCGACCTTCGTCCACACCGCCTCTGGCGGCGTTCCGGCTTCGGTTCTGGCCATGCTTCCCCAACCCCTCTCAGGCAAAGTTTTCCTGTCGGCCGAAAAGGGTGCTTCCGGCCGGGATTATCTTGTTAATCAAACTCTTGCTGGCGCAGACGCGAAGGTGCCCCCCGCGCGCTTCATCCGTGTCAGGACGGCTGCGCCAGAGCCTCAAAATTAGCCATCGGCGGGGGCGGGTAAAGAGTGATTCTTGACCCCCTCCGGCGAATAAATCCGTTGACTCCGGTAAGAGCCTCGCCTGCTTGGGGAAAATACGGCAACGGTTTTTTAACTGCGACGAATCGCGTCGGTTAACCCCTTCCAGCGAAAGCGAAAAAGCCGAGCGAACTTGCGTTCGCTCGGCTCTGGAATCTTTGTGAAATTGCTGTGACAGCCCCTGTCTTCAGGGGCTGCGACGCCGTGTCAGGCGGCGGCCAGCTTCTTCAGCTGGGCGTGCAGGCGCGACACCTTCCGGGCGCCGGTGTTCTTGTGCACGACGCCCTTGGTGACGGCGCGCATCAGTTCCGACTGGGCCACCACGAAGGCCTCGCCCGCCGCCTTGGCGTCGCCGGAGGCCAGGGCCTCCTCGAACTTGCGCAGGAAGGTGCGGACGCGCGAGCGGCGAGCCTTGTTCACCTCGGTGCGACGCTCGATCTTGCGGATCGCTTTCTTGGCGCCGGGATTGTTGGCCATGGATGGTCCTCGAACGGAAACGCCGCGAACCCGTGCCCGCGGCGTGGAGAAATCAAGAGGGCGCGCTAATAGCGGAGAAGCCGGGAGCGGTCAACGCGAGTCCGGGCGGGAGCGACTCTTTGTGCGGGCGCGGTCGAGCGTGACTAAGCCGTCCCGCACATCATTGCCTGAGCACACCCCGCCCTGATCCTCTTGATGGAATGGAGCGCCCGGTCGGAAGGCAGTCAGGGATGGCCGAAGGCCACAAGCTCCGCTTGCGCGAGCGAAGCTCGCGTCCTTGACGGCCTTCCGACCTAAGGGCGCGAGAGTTCCACCAGGGAGGTTCAGGGGGAGAACCGATCACCCCTCCTCCCATGCGGGCGGCAGCGGGCGGGGGAGGTGGCGGCGAAGCCGACGGAGGGGGTGGGCCGGAAGCGCCGCGGCTGGCCCAGGCCCCTCCACCACGTCGTGGTCCTCCTCCCCGCTCGCTGTCGCTCTCGGGGGAGGAGAGGCAGGCCTACCGCCCCTTGAAGCTCGGCTTCCGCTTCTCGACGAAGGCGCCCATGCCCTCCTTCTGGTCCTCGAAGGCGAAGAGGGAGTGGAACAGGCGGCGCTCGAACAGGACGCCCTGGGTCAGGGTGGTCTCGTAGGCGGCGTCGACCATTTCCTTGTTCATCATCAGGGCCAGCAGCGACTGGGAGGCGATCTTGGCGGCGATGGCCTTGGCCTCGAGGACCAGGGTGTCGGCCGGGAAGATGCGGCTGACGAGCCCGGCGCGCTCGGCTTCCTCGGCGTCCATCATCCGACCGGTCAGCATCATGTCCATGGCCTTGGACTTGCCGACCAGGCGGGTCAGGCGCTGGGAGCCGCCGATGCCCGGCGCCACGCCCAGGTTGATCTCCGGCTGGCCGAACCTGGCGGTCTCGGAGCAGACGATGAAGTCGCACAGCATGGCCAGCTCGCACCCGCCGCCCAGGGCGAAGCCCGAGACGGCGGCGACGATCGGCTTGCGGAAGCGGGCGATGCGGTCCGAGGCGCTGGCGAAGAAGTTCTCGGTGAACATCTCGGCGTAGGACTTGGAGGACATTTCCTTGATGTCGGCCCCGGCGGCGAAGGCCTTCTCCGATCCGGTGAGGACGATGCAGCGCACGCCGTCGTCGTGCTCCACCGCATCGAGGAAGG
>DASPLM010000366.1:0-6203 GCA_035627575.1 Caulobacteraceae bacterium
CGGCTTCGACCTCGTCGAGTTCGAGGAGGGCGCCGCGGCCCAGTCCTTCGGCCGCATGAACGCCTTCCATGGCCAGATGGGCATGTACGTCCGCGCGCTGACTTACATGCTGAGCCACGGCGCCGACGGGCTGAAGCAGGTGGCCGAGGACGCCGTCCTCAACGCCAACTACATCAAGGCCCGCCTGCAGGACGTGATGAGCCCGGCCTTCCCGGAAGGGCCCTGCATGCACGAGGCCCTGTTCGACGACGAGTGGCTGAACGGCACGGGGATCACCACGCTCGACTTCGCCAAGGCGATGATCGACGAGGGCTTCCACCCCATGACCATGTACTTCCCCCTGGTCGTGCACGGGGCCATGCTGATCGAGCCGACCGAGACCGAGAGCCGCCAGGAACTGGACCGCTTCATCGAGGCCCTGCGGGCCCTGGCGCGCGCCGCGAAAGCCGGGGACGTGGAGCGCTTCAAGGGCGCGCCCTACCTGGCGCCGCTGCGCCGCCTGGACGAGACCCGGGCCGCGCGCCAGCCGCGCCTGTCCTGGACCGCGCCGGCGGGGTCGAACATCGCCGCGGAGTAGGGCAGGGGCTAGCGTTCGCTCCCGGGCGCCACCCCCGGCATGGTGCAGCCGCCCGACGCATGGCCGCCGCAGACGCCGCGGTCGCCGTCGCGCATGTTCTGTCGCGCCTCCTCGCTGCGGCGGTCCCATTCGGCCGTGGTCAGACAGATCCGCTCCCCGCGGGGCCCGCGGCTGACCCGCGAACCGGTGGGCGGGCGCGTACGCCGGCAGATGATCTTGGTCGGATCGTAGCGGCGCTCGGCCGCGGCCGTTCCGATGTCGTCGTCGCTGACGGCCGGCGCCGGCGGAGTCTCCGCCGCCCGCGCCGCGCCGGGGGCGACGAACGCTGTCATCGTGCACAGGGCCAGGGTCGCGGCCCACCGTCGAACGTCCATGACGCGCCTCCACGGGAGTGAGGAGGTCACCCTCTCGCATAACGGCGTTTGGCGCAAGCGCAGGTGACCGGGCGGAAAACTGATTACACGTTGGAAACTATAAGGATTCGCGCGACGAAGGCGGCCTACTGCCCCGGGAGGCTGCATCCGCCCTGGCCGCAGAGGCCACGGTCGCGGGTCTCCAGCACGTCGCGGGCGACCTCCTCGCGGCGCTCCCACTCGGCGGCGGTCAGGCAGATCCGCTCGTCGCTGGGCGCGCGCGAGATCCGCGTGCCCGTCTTGGGCCGGACGCGCCGGCACAGCATCCGCAACGGGTCGAAGCGCCGCTTGACCGGGGCCACGCCGATATCATCGTCGGCGACGGCCGAGGCAGGCGTCTTCGGCGGCAGGGTCCCGGCGTCCTGGGCCGTGGCCGCTCCCGCGAAGGCCATGGCGGCGATGATGACGACAAGGCGCATGGGTCAGCCTCCGGTCTGGGCGAAGAACGCGCGATCGACCTCGTCGCAGGCGCTGCGCCAGAAGCTCCACTGCCCGTCCTCGTCCGTGCCGTCCTTCGCCAGCGCGCGGCCGGTGACGCGCCAGCCCACCTGCTCGGAGGCGGCGGCGAAGCGCACGGCCTCGTTGCGGTCGGTGATCTGGCGGTCACGGCGCAGCTGGACCACCACCCGGTTGGTCGCCTGTGCCGAAGACACCTTGGCCTTGCGGGCGCGGTCGGGCCGGGCCTTGCCGGTCCAGTAGGCGGCCGTAGCGCGGTGGAAGCCGGCGCACATCGCCTGCAGCTCCCAGATCGGCCGGCCGTGGAAGTCGTGAAGGATGAGGTCGCCGGCCTTGCGGTCGAAGGTGGCGTCGGCGGCCGCCGCGGGCGCGGCGAGGGCCAGGGCGCAGGCCGCCGCGCAGGTCAGAAATCGTCGGTGCATCCGCGGCCTCCCCTCCGCTGATCTCCCCGATGGTCCGCCAGATCGGGGCCTGGCGCAAGTCGGGGCCGGAAAGCGGGGCGGCCGTGGCGTCCCCGCCACGCCCGAACACGAGCCGCCGCGCGCGGCGCCAGTCCCGGGTGAAGCCCTGCTGCCTGCCGCCGGCGTCCGCCCGCCCCGGGGCCCCGTTCAGCGATGCGCGTGTGCATCCGCCTTCCTGGAACCCTCAGGCCCGATTAGCCCGACAATACAAGGTGAACGGTGCTCGGGAAGCGTCGCCGGACGGTCGCCGGCAGATGTGCGATCCGGGCCACAGGGGCCTCTGAAAACAGACGTTTCAAGTCCTCGCCGCCGAACCGCCACTATTCGGCGGAACTTCGGCCGCATGAAATCTTTGTAAAGCAGACCCGTGCTTCTTTACGTGCGGGGGGCGCCCCCACATATGGGAAGCGTCCGGGCGACGCGACTCGATCTCGAGGGGCGGCGAAGACCATGCCCTAGGGGATTGAGATGTTGGCGGCCATGACGTTCGGCCTCATTCAGGACAAGCGGGATCGTCGCGCAGCGGCGCGCGAGCTGCTGGCCGACGTCATCAACCGCTTCCTGCGCTTCGCGGCCATCCTGGCCGGCGTGGTGATCATGGTCACCGGCTTCGCCATCGCGCCCCTGCCGGGCCCGTTCGGCCTGCCCATCGCCGTGGTCGGGCTGATGATCGTCATGCGCAACTCGATGTGGGCCAAGCGCCGATTCATCGACGCCAAGCGCCGCTGGCCCAACTGGGTCTACCCCATGCGCCGCCTGATGCGCCGCGAGCCCGAGGTGTTGCCGGTGATGTGGCAGCAGATGCTGCGCACCGAGCGCCTGCTCCTGGCCCGCAGTTCGCGCTTCATGGGCAAGACGCGGCGCCGGCTGTTCCGCCGCAAGCGCGCCGCCTGAGCCGCGGCCCGTCACAAACGCGCGACCACGGTTACGCCGGATTCGGCATTTTCCCGCCTTGGGCGTAAACTCTCCAGACAAGTCGGGGAGTTGACGAACGCCGGAGGCGCAAGATGCCTACCAGAGACAACCTCGTCCGCGGAATGATCGCCGGCTTCGCCGCGACCACCGCGATCTCGCTGCTCGTCGTGCTGAAGGAGGTGGCCCGTATCCTGTACGGGCTGGACCTCGTAGGCCTGCTCAGCGGCCTTTTCGACGCGCCCGTCTGGGCCGCCTGGCTGATGCACTTCTTCATCGGCACGGTGGTGTGGGGCGCCCTGTTCGCGGCCCTCGCCCCGCGCATTCCCGGGTCCACCTGCGTGGTGAAGGGAATTCTCTTCGCCGTGGGGGCCTGGCTGGTCATGCAACTGATCGTCATGCCGCTGGCCGGACAGGGCTTCTTCGGCACCCGCTACACCTTCTGGGCGCCCTTGGTGACCCTGGCCCTGCACATCCTGTACGGCGCGGTGCTGGGCGGGACCTTCGCCCGGCTCAAGGGCTACTGGCACGTCCACCACGAGCACAAGGTCGCCGACTGGCGCCACGTGTCGGACGGCAAGGCGATCTAGGGAATCGTCAGGTCGCCGGCGTCGTCGCCGGCGACCCGGTCTCCAGGTGCTCGCTCAGGACGCGGGCCATCCCCCAGGTGACGAGTTCTTCCTGACCCTTGAGATCGGCTGTCAGGCCGCGCGCGAACCTCCGGAGGGCGGCTTCGGCGGAGGCCCTGATCTGATCGCTGACGGGCTCATCGAAGACGGCCACGGTCCCTTGGCGGATCAACGCAAGATCAGAGGCCGGCACGGCCGCCCAGGCCTGCTCCACATCATCGAGGGCCAACTTGTGGCGACGGGTCAGGGCCGCCTCGGACCCGTGTTTCATCATCAGCACGAGACTGACCTGCACCGTCTGGAAGATGTCGCCCTTGTTTATGCCGCAGGCGCCGGCGCGCTCCAGGTCGGTTTCGGTGATCCCCGGCACAGCATCCGGCCCGCCTCGAACGTAGCCATCGACGACGCTCTTGCGCTTTGCCTCGGCAATGGAGTTCCAGGCACACTGAAGATCGACTGCGGCCGCGGGCCAAGCGGCGGCCAGGGCGCCGGCGAAAAGCATGATCCTAAAAAGCAAGATGGCCCCCGCAGTTGTCTCCGGGGGCCACCTTAGCTCGGTCGCGGTGTTTGGAAAGAGAGCGTCAGCTCAGCTTGCCGGCCAGTCCCTGGATCGCCGCGTCGATCTGCGGATCGCTCCGCTGGGTGCGCAGGCGGTCGGCGAGGACCGCTTCGGTGGCCTGGGCCGCCAGGTCGGCGGCGGCGGCCTTGACCTCGGCCGCGGCCTGGCTCTCGGCCATGGCGATCCGGCGTTCGGCCATCTGCTCGCGGCGGGCGATCGACTCTTCCAGCTTGGCCTTGGCGGAGACCTCCAGCAGGCGGGCCTCCTCCTTGGCGTTGGCCAGGATGTCGGCCGCCTGGGCTTCCGCTTCGGCGCGCTCGGCCTGGATCTGCTTCAGCAGGGCCTCGGCCTCGGCGCGGATGCGGGCGGCCTCGTCCAGGTCGGCCTGGATCGTGGCCGCCTTGGCGTCGAGCCCCTGGGCGATCTTCTTGGGCGCGCCCACCAGGACGATGATGCCGAGGAAGATGACCAGGCCGGCGCCGACCCAGAACTCAGGGTTGGCGAGCGACCAGAACTCGGCGTGGAAGAAGGCGGGCATCAGGCGGCTCCCTTGGCGCCGAGGCGGGCCACGGCGGCCTCGATGTCGCCGGCCGGGGCGGGCGCGCCGGTCAGCTTCTCGGCCATGGCCTTGGCGGTGTCCGCGGCGATGGTCCCGACGTTGGCCATGGCCGCGTCGCGCATCGCACGGATGCGGGCTTCGGCTTCGGCCATCCGCTCGTTGAGGCGGGCCTCTTCCGCGGCCTGGCGCTTGGCCACGTCCTCGGCGATGCGGGCCTTGGCCTCGGCGCCGGTGCGCACGGCGCGGGCGCGGGCCTCGGCCAGCTCCGCCTGGGCGGCGGCGGCCTGGACCTCGGTCTCGGTCTGGACCTTGCGGGCCTGCTCCACCGCGTCGGCGATGGTCTGGGCGCGCTGGTCGATCACCCGGCGCAGGCGAGGCACGAAGACCTTGCCCAGCAGCAGGTAGAGGACCGCGAAGATCAGCAGCAGCCAGACGATCTGGCCGCCCCAGTATTCGAACTCGAACTGCGGCAGGCCGCCTCCGCCTTCGCCGCCGTGGGCGGCTTCGGTCGAGGCATGCGTCGCGTCCGGAGCGCCGTGGGGCTCAGGGGCGTCTACGGTTGCCATTATCCTGCTATCCGGATTGAGGGTTCAGCGAAAAGGGAAGGGGGGCGCGCGCGGGCCGGGCCCGCGCGGCGCCCCCGGTCCGATATCAGCTGAAGAGGATCAGCAGGCCGAGCACGAAGGCCAGGATGCCCAGCGCTTCGGTCAGGGCGAAGCCGAGAACCAGGTTGGTGAACTGGCCGCCGGCGGCGCCGGGGTTGCGCAGGGCGCCCTGCAGGAACCCGCTGAAGATGGTGCCGACGCCGATGCCGGCGCCGATCATGCCGAGCGTGGCCAGGCCAGCGCCGATGTACTTTGCAGCTTCCGCTTCCATGGTTTTCTAGTCCTAGAGGTCAGTTGGAGGGTGGTTGGAAAAGGGGTGGTCAGTGGTGGCCGGCGTGCACCGCGTCGTTCAGGTAGACGCAGGTGAGGACGGCGAAGACGAAGGCCTGCAGGAAGGCCACCAGGAACTCCAGCGCGGTCAGGGCGACGACGCCCCCCAGCGACAGGATGGCCCCGGGAATGCCCAGGTAGCCGAGGCCGCCGCCGGCCGCCAGCGCGCCCAGCGAGACCACGAAGCCGGCGAACACCTTCAGGGCCACGTGGCCGCCCAGCATGTTGCCGAAGAGACGAAGGGAGAGGGTGACGGGGCGAAGCAGGAACGAGATCACCTCGATCGGCACCACCAGCCACCACAGGTACCACGGCACCCCGGACGGCAGGAACAGCTTGAAGAAGCCGAGCCCGCTCTTGGCGAAGCCGACGACGATGACCAGCAGGATGGTCATCAGGGCCAGCGTCACGGTCACGGCCAGCTGCGAGGTGGCGGTGAAGATCGTGAACATGCCGATCAGGTTCATCGCCAGCACGAAGGTGAAGAGCGTGAACACGTAGGGGAAGAAGCTGCGGCCGTCGTGGCCGATGATCCCCGTGGCCAGGTCGTCGATGAAGGTGAAGGCCCCTTCGCCCACCGTCTGCATGCGGCCCGGCACCACCTTCGGCGCGGCCGTGGCCAGGGCGAAGAACAGGATCACGAGGCCCGCAGCCACGAACATGGCGATGGTCGAGTTGGTGATCGCCATGTCGACGACGCCC
>DASPLM010000367.1:0-9088 GCA_035627575.1 Caulobacteraceae bacterium
ACCCTCGCCACGCTGTGGGGGCAGGGCGCGCTGGATTTCGTCACCCTGGCGATGATCGCCGGCGGCGTAGCGGTCGGGGGCGTGGCGGGGGCCGTGATCGCCAAGCGGGTGCCGATGACCTCCATGCCCCAGCTGGTGGCGGCCTTCCACAGCCTGGTGGGCATGGCCGCCTGCCTGGTGGCGGTAGGCGCGGCCTATGCGCCGGAAAGTTTCGGCATCGCCAATGCGGCCGGCGGCATCAAGACGGTCTCGATCATCGAGCTGTCGCTGGGCCTGGCCATCGGGGCGGTGACCTTCACCGGCTCGGTCATCGCCTTCGCCAAGCTGAACGGCAACATGAGCGGGGCGCCGATCCTGCTGCCCATGCGCCACTTCATCAACATCGCGCTCGGCATGGCCGTGGCGGCCCTGATCGCCGTCCTGATCATCTCCGGAGGCACGGCCCTGTGGGCCTTCTGGCTGCTGTTCGCCCTGGCGCTGATCCTCGGGATCACCCTGATCATACCCATCGGCGGCGCCGACATGCCCGTCGTGGTGTCCATGCTGAACAGCTATTCGGGCTGGGCGGCGGCGGCGCTGGGCTTCACGCTGGAGAACATCGCCCTGATCATCACCGGCGCCCTGGTCGGCAGCTCGGGCGCCATCCTCAGCTACATCATGTGCAAGGGGATGAACCGCAGCTTCGTGTCGGTGATCCTGGGCGGCTTCGGCGGCGACAGCGGCGCGGCCGCGGCCGGCGGCCACGTCGAGACCCGGCCGGTAAAGCAGGGCTCGGCCGAGGACGCCGCCTTCATCATGAAGAACGCGTCCAAGGTCATCATCGTCCCCGGCTACGGCATGGCCGTCAGCCAGGCCCAGCATGCGCTGCGCGAAATGGCCGACACGCTGAAGGCTGAGGGCGTGGAGGTGAAGTACGCCATCCACCCCGTCGCCGGCCGCATGCCCGGCCACATGAACGTGCTGCTGGCCGAGGCCAACGTGCCCTACGACGAGGTGTTCGAACTGGAGGACATCAACTCGGAGTTCTCCAGCGCCGACGTCGCCTTCGTCATCGGCGCCAACGACGTCACCAACCCGTCCGCCAAGACCGACCCCCAGAGCCCGATCTACGGCATGCCGGTGCTGGACGTGGAGAAGGCGGGCACCGTGCTGTTCATCAAGCGCGGCATGGGCTCGGGCTACGCCGGGGTCGAGAACGAGCTGTTCTTCCGCGACAACACAATGATGCTGTTCGGGGACGCGAAGAAGATGGTCGAGGGGATACTGAAGGGGTTGTAGGCGGAGGCGTGCGGCGCCCCGGCGCCTCTCATTCTCCTCATCCTGAGCCTGTCGAAGGATCGAGGAGCCGCAGACTGCTTGCCGCTTCCTCGCCCTTCGACAGGCTCAGGGTGAGGAAGAATGGAAGACTGCGGTAGCGGGCAGAGCGCCCCCGCCTGAACAGGCCAACCCGTCGCGCGGGCATGACCATTCTTCTCTTGGCGAATGCTGGCTCCGGCGGTGAGGCCCGATAGCGGGCCTCGTCCTTGACACGCCTCACCGACGGAGCACCCTCGCAAGAGAAGAATGCCTTCCTCCCAACTGCCGGCAGTTGGCTGGCGTCGCCCGCCGTTGGCGCATTCTCGCGCCCGCGCTAGCGTGCGTCCGGGAGGACTATCCATGGCCGAACCCAAGACCCGTCCGACCGACGCGCCTGTCGACGACTTCATCGCCGCCGTCGATCACGCCGGCCGGCGCGAGGACGCCCGCGCGGTCTGCGCCCTGCTGCGGGAGTTGACCGGCAAGGAGCCGGAGATGTGGGGCCCCTCGATCATCGGCTTCGGCCGCTATCGCTACACCGACGGCAAGGGCAAGCCGGCGGAGTGGCCCATGGTCGGCTTCTCGCCGCGCAAGGCGAACCTGGTGCTCTACGTCCTTCATGGCGACGAGACGCCCGGAGACCTGTTGCAGCGGCTGGGCAAGCACAAGACCGGCAACGCCTGCCTCTACCTGAACCGCCTGTCCGACGTGGACAAGGGCGTGCTCCGCGACCTCTGCGCCTGGTCGGTCGCGCGAATGCGGGAGCGGTACGAGACGGACTGATGCGACGTCGTTCGCGGTAAGGGCGCCGCGCTTGCATCACGCCTGCAACCCAAGCTGCCACTCTGCCTCCCATGCAATGGACGGCGGACGGCATGCAGGGTTGGCGGAAGGGACTGGCGGCGGGGCTCGTCGCTGCGGCGGCGGTCTACCTCGCGCTCGTCGCGGCGGCGGTCGCACTCGAGCCGCTGCTCCTCTACGCCCCCGTGACGGAACGCGCCGTCCCGCCGCTGGACGAAGACCCTCGCATCCGCGAGGTGACCATCACCACCGCGGACGGCCAGAGCCTGGTCGGCTGGTACGCCCCGCCCGATCCCGGCAAGCCGGTGCTGCTGTTCTTCGACGGCCGGCACGGCAGCCTGGCGGGGCAGCGCTACCGCTGGCGTCGTATCCGCAAGGCTGGCGTCGGCTGCCTGGCGATCGCCTGGCGCGGCACGGCGGGGTCGACCGGCCGGCCGAGCGAGACCGGGTTGAGGCTCGATGCCGTCGCGGCCTGGGAGTGGCTGGCGCGCCGCCACAGCCCGTCAGACATTGTCGTCCACGGTCACTCCCTTGGAACCGGCCCGGCCGTGTGGCTGGCCCAGCACCGGCCCATGCGCGCGCTCGTGCTCGAGGCGCCCTTCACCGCCGCTGTCGATGTGGCGCAGGCGCGGGCGCCGTTGCTGCCCGCGAGTCTGCTCATGCGCGACCGATTTGTCTCGCGAGACTACATCGGCGCGGTCCGCGTCCCCGTTCTGGTGGTGCACGGCGATCGGGACAGCGCCGTCCCGTACGGCCAGGGCGAGCAGCTGTACCGCCTGGCCAACCAGCCTAAGCGCTTTGTCCGCGTTCGTGGCGGCGATCACCTGACCCTGACACGCGATGGCCTCTACGGACACATCTGGGACTTCATCGGAATGCGCCGGGCGAGCTGAGGCGGCGGGGATGCAAACGGCGCCACAAGACCGCCGCCACGAAACCAGATCCGGTCCAAGCAGCCGCGTCGCCGAAACTTCCCGCTTCTGCACAGTCGACAGAAACCATGCCGCCGAATACGCCAGTCTAGTGTTGTTAACGCGCGAGGCCGAACAGTCACACCGGTGGTGCGGATGAGCAACGCGGTCACGCCCTATGGTCGCGCTTTAGATGAGTTGAGCTTATCGCGTCGTGCGACCACCCGTCGCCTTTTGACTCGGGCTATTTTCCTGCATATAGGCTTCCGCATCCCCGAAATGTTGTCGGACAGCGACCGGTGCATCAGCCGGCCGACGTGGGGAATTTCGGTCCAGATCAGCAGCAGAAGAACAGTACTAGATGCAGTCTATCGAACTACTGGCGCACGAGTTTGGCCGTATCGCCAGCATGGGCCTGGCGGGCGTGCTCGCCGCCGCCGGCGCGATCAGCGCTCCGGCGGGTGGGACGACCGTCCCCATCAACGCCGCCCTGTCGGCTCCTGTTCCCGTCGTTCAGCAGCAGGCGGGCGAATCCGTCGGCGCCGCGGCGACCCTGATCGCCTTCAACACCCCGATCCCGGGCTTCGAGATCAACTCCACCTACGGCTACCGCAAGCTGCCGGGCGAGCCGAAGAGCCGCCTGCACGCCGGCGTCGACATCGCCGCTCCGACGGGCGTGCCGATCCACGCCTCGGCCCCGGGCGTCGTCGTCGACGCCGGCCGCAGCCCGACCTACGGCAACTACGTCGAGGTCGAGCACGGCGAGGGGGTCACCACCTTTTACGCCCACATGTCGAAGAAGGCGGTCAAGGAGGGCGAGACCGTCGCCTCCGGCGAGACTCTGGGCTACGTCGGCTCCACGGGCCGCTCGACCGGCCCGCACCTGCACTTCGAGGTGCGCAAGGACGACAAGAAGTACGATCCCATGAAGGTGCTGGGCCAGCGCTTCGCCAGCATCTCGGACCTCCCGTTCGTCCGCGCGTCGTACCGGATCATCCACCGTAGCGACCGCGGCTGACGGTCGCCGCCCGGCTGAGGACGTCCAGAACCCCTTGCGGCCCGGCCGCGAGGGGTTTTCTCTTGCCCGGGGGCCGCACCGTCGCCGCAATCACGGTGAAGCCTGTGCGCCGTTCGAGGGGAAATCGATGACCAGCTCCACCCGCCGCGCCTTCCTGGCCGCCGTCGCCGCCACCGCCGCTGCCGGCCCCGCCTTCGCCGCCGCCGACAAGACCGTGCCGTGCGACAAGGTGTTTCCCTTCCTGGAGAACTACCTGAAGATCCCGGCGGCCGAGCGGAACCGCTTCACCGTCGCCTACTACCTGATGGTGGACGGCAAGGCGCCCAAGGGGCTGCAGGGGTGGCTCGGGACCGGCGCGACGCGCACGGCGGTGCCCATCGGCGCGGACGGCAAGGTCCAGCGCCTGCCGACCCTGGCCCAGCTGAAGGCCAAGACGCCGCTCACCTTCGACGGCATGGAGGCGGCCAAGTTCAGCATCAACATGGTGGTCGAGCCGCTGATGCGCCCCGCCGTCGAGATCAAGGCCGCCGAGCTCAGCCTCGCCGTCGCCCAGGCCGCAAAGGGGGCCAAGAAGGCGGCCGGGCTGATGGCCGTCGCCGTGCCGAAGCTGGACCGGGTTCTGTTCAAGGGCGTCAGCGCCGGAACCGTAGTGCATGCCGACGGCAAGACCACGCCGATGACGGTGGTCAAGGGCTCGCCGGTGTTCGATCCGGAGAAGCAGAAGACCGCCGCGACCCTGCGCTTCGCCCGGGCGCCCTCACAGATGCTGATCGGGTCGACGAAGTAGCCGAGGGCCGCGTCAGTCGCCGCCGCCGCCTCCGTCGCCCCCGTCGGTGTGGCCGTCGCCGTGGTCGCCGCCATAGCCGGCCTCGCCCGCATTGGGGCGCTGGGGCGGCAGGTGCGCGCCGAGCGCCAGCCGGCCCGAGATCCAGCCGCCCGCCGCGATCAGCGCCACGGCGGCCAGCGTGAACCATAACGGGTGCTCCGGATAGCGGATGACGTTGGCGATGGTCCCGGCCACGAGCAGGCCCGCGACGGTCCAGGACGCCCACTGCTCGCGAGCGATCCGGGCAGCCGTGAAGCCCCCGGCCAGGGTCGCGGCCAGGTAGGTGAGCAGCAGGGCCATGAAGGCGGCCGCGGACATCTGCGCGATCATCCGGCTCATGCCTTCGGGGTCGGAGGGATCGATGCCGGCGGGGGCCAGGGCGTAGGAGATCACGGCCTCCAGCACGAAGATCAGCGCCACGGCGACGAGCACGCCCGCGACAACCCCCAGGATCTTGCGGATCATTCACTTTCCTCCCGGCCCGTTGTCACCGTAAGCGTGGGGGCGCGCGCGTCAACTCGACCTTCAGAGCGCGCGCGGCCGGGCGGGGCCTGCTACAACGGACCGGCACAGAGGGGTGTACATGGATCCAGCATTGAAACTGGAAGGGGTCGCCAAGCGGTACGGCCGCTTCGAAGCCGTCCGGGACCTCAGCTTCGAGGTCGAGCCGGGCACCATCTGCGGGTTCCTTGGCCCCAACGGCGCGGGCAAGACCTCGACCCTGCGCATGATCCTGGGCCTGACCGATCCCTCTGCCGGCCGGATCACCGTCCTGGGCGCCGACGACGGGCGCAAGGTGCGCGACCGCATCGGCTTCCTGCCCGAGGAGCGGGGACTCTACCGCAAGATCACCCCCATCGACGCCATCGCCTTCTTCGCCGGCCTCAAGGGCGTGCCGCTGGGCGAAGGCCGCAAGCGCGCCCGCCGCATGCTCGAGGAGCAGGGGCTGGAGGCGTCGATGAAGAAGCCGATGAAGGCCCTGTCCAAGGGCATGGCCCAGAAGGTCCAGCTGATGGCCGCCATCGCCCATGAGCCGGAACTGGTCATCCTCGACGAGCCCTTCTCGGGCCTCGACCCGGTGAACCAGCAGGGCCTGGAGAAGGTCATCCACGACCTCGCCGCCCGCGGCGCCACGGTCCTGTTCTCGACCCACGTGATGCAGCACGCCGAGCGGCTGTGCAAAAAGGTCGTGCTGCTGGCCAACGGCCGCAAGGTCTTCGAAGGCTCGATCGACCAGGCCCGCAACACCGCGCCTCGCCACGTCGAACTGGAGGGCCGGATCGCGCCCGACCAGGTCTCGGGCCTGCCCGGCGTGGCCGCCGTGGAGTCCACCGCCGTTCCCGGGGTCGAGGACGGGGTGCAGATCCACCGCGCCAGCCTCGCCGCCTCGGCCGACCCGCAGGAGGCGCTCAAGGCCGCCTTCGCGCGCGGGCTGGACGTGCGCCGCTTCGAGATGCGCCAGCCGACGCTGCACGACGCCTTCATCGTCCTGACCGGAGGCGACCGATGAACCGCCTGATCCTGATCGCCCGCCGCGAGTACTTCGCCTACGCGCGCACCATCGGCTTCTGGCTGTCCATGCTGGTGCTGCCGGCCTTCGTCGTGCTGGGCGGCATGCTGCCCGGCTACATGAAGAACGCCAGCCCCGTCCGCACCGTCGCCGTCGTCGACATGACCGGCCAAGGCAAGGGGCCGCAGGTCGTCGAGGCCATGGACCGGCTGTACCTGCGCGACCAGGCCTCGTCCCTGCGCCGCGCGGCCCTGGACGAGGCGGGCCGCGGCAAGGCCGACGCCCTGCGCGACCTGACCGAAGCCAGCGGGGTCGAGGCGGGCCAGGCGCGGCTGAAGGAGATCGCGCCCAACGCCGCGCGCGGATGGACGCCCGGCAAGCGCTCGGTCGTCGTGGCGCCGCCGCCCCCCGATGTCGCCGCGAGCACGACCGTCGCCCAGGCCGAGGCGGCGCTGAAGCCCTACGTCAACGGCGACCGCAAGCTGGCCGACGGCCGGGCGCTGGATGCGGTGGCGATCCTCACCCTCGAGCAGGGGGAGGTCGCGGCCCGCTTCTGGTCCAAGGGAGTGACGGACACGCGCGCCGAGGACGCCGTCGACGACGCCCTGGAGGAGGTCCTGCGGGCCGACCGACTGGCGGCCGCAGGAGTCCGGCCCGAGGCCGTCGGCGCCCTGGCGACGATCCGCCCGAAGCTGGAGGTGTTCTCGACCCGCTCGACCACCGGTGAGGCGGTCACCATGCGCGACCGGCTGCCCGGCCTCGTCGGCTTCGCCTTTGGCATGCTGCTGTGGTCGACCATCATCACCGGCGCCTCGATCCTGATGAACAGCGTCATGGAGGAGAAGTCGAACCGGGTGCTGGAGGTGCTCCTGTCCTCGGCGTCGACCACCGAGATCCTGGCCGGCAAGGTCCTGGGCGTGGCCGGCATCACCGCCACCGTCCTCGGCGTGTGGGCCGCCCTCGGCGCCCTGATCCTGAGCAGCTTCGCCGCCGCGGCGCCCGGCCTGGTGCAGGACTTCGTCGACGTGCTCACCGGCGAAGGGCTGATCATCTACCTGCTGATCTACCTGGTCGGCGGCTACCTGATGTACGCGGTGCTGTTCGCGGCGATCGGCGCCTTCTGCGAGACTCCACGCGAAGCGCAGACGCTGCTCGGCCCGATCATGATCCTGCTGTCGGCGCCGATCATCGTCATGCAGCTGGCCATCCGCACGCCGGACATGGCGGTGGTGAAGGTGCTCTCCTGGGTGCCGCTGTTCACCCCGTTCCTGATGCCCGCGCGCGTGCCTGCGGATCCGCCGATGATCGAGGTGGTCGGCACCATGCTCGGCATGTTCGTCACCGCCGCCCTCATGGTCTGGATCGGCGGCAAGGCCTTCCGCGCCGGCGCCCTGTCCACCGCCAAGCTGGACTGGAAGGGCGTGGTGGGGCTGCTGAAGCGGGAGGGGTGAGCGAATCCTTCGCCTCCCCCGGTGCGGAGCACTGGGGGAGGTGGACGCGTAGCGGCCGGAGGGGGAAAACCCCGCCCACAGCGCTTGCGGCTTTCCCCCTCCGACGCCTTCGGCGCCACCTCCCCCAGTTGCTGCTGCAACAGGGGGAGACGGAACAACAAAAAAGGCCGCCCTCCCGGGCGGCCTTTCCGTATCTCGTTCGGTCGAAGCCTAGCGCTTCGGGCGCGGCTTCGGCGCGGGGGCCAGGCCTTCGCGTTGCAGGCGCTTGCGGGCCAGCTTGCGAGCACGGCGCACGGCTTCGGCCTTCTGGCGGGCGCGCTTCTCCGAGGGCTTCTCGTACGCCACGTGCCGCTTCATCTCGCGGAACGAGCCTTCGCGCTGCATCTTCTTCTTCAGGGCCTTGAGCGCCTGATCGACGTTGTTGTCGCGGACGAAAATCTGAACCAGGGTCGTCTCTCCATTCGTCGGCCCGCCGCAAGCCTGCGCGGCAGGCGGGCGAATAAGTGATTGCGGCCGGAGGGCAGGGGCCTTCCGGAGTGGTGCGCGGGAATACATCAACGGCGGGAGCGTGTCCAGCCGGGACCGCCTGCGTGGATTGGGATATGTTGTCCCCATGACCGCCTCACCCGACGCCTCCCCTGACGCCTTCTCCGGGGCCGCCCCCGGCGCCAACGCCGACTGGGCCGACCGCACCGAACAGGCCGTGCTCGACGCCTTCCTGCTGCACGTTCCGGCCCAGGGCTGGAGCCAGCGGGCGCTCCTGGCGGCCTGCGCCGACCTCGGCCTGTCCGCGGGCGACGCCGGCCTGCTGTTCCCCAACGGCCCGCGCGATCTCGCGGCCCTGTTCTCGCGCCGCTGCGACACGGTGGCGCTGGAGGCGCTGGCGGCGCTGAACCCGCCCCCCCAGAAGATTCGCGAGAAGATTGCGCGGGGAATCGGCGCCCGCCTGGACGCGGCCATGGCCTGTGAGGCAGGCGCCCGCCGCTGGACCGGCTTCCTGGCCCTGCCGACGAACGCGCCGCTTGGCCTGCGCCTGACGTGGGAGACGGCCGACGCGATCTGGCGCTGGGCCGGCGACGTCGCTACCGACGAGAACCACTATTCGAAGCGCGCCATCCTCTCGGGCATCCTGATCCCGGCGCTGAACATCCGCCTCGCGGACGGCGAGCAGGCGGCGTCGGACTTCGTCGACCGACGCATCGAAAACGTCATGCAGTTCGAGAAGTGGAAGGCGGGGCTGAAGCCCTCGGCTCACCTCGACCGGATGGCCAGGGG
>DASPLM010000368.1:0-9151 GCA_035627575.1 Caulobacteraceae bacterium
CGGCTCAACCGCAGCTCGGCGCCGGACCTCAGCCGCACGAGGGCGTCGCCGCGCCCGAGACTTCGCACCTCCGCCACCCGGTCCAGGCGCACGAGGGCCGAGCGATGGATGCGGGCGAAGGCGTCGGCGGGCAGGCGGGCGGCCAGCGCGGTCAGGCTGTCGTCCAGCAGGTGGGTGGCGCCGTTCACGTGCGCTTCGGCGTAGTTTCCCGCCGCGCCAATCCAGTCGATCTCCTCCAGCGGCAGGCTGCGCACCACGCCCCGCGACCGCGCCCGCAGGAAGACCGGGACCGGCGAGGGCGCCGCCGGCGCCGGGACCTGCCGCCGGCGCCAGTGCAACGCCGCCACCGCGCCCGCCACGACGAGCGCGTAGAACAGCAGGTTGGTGTCGAGGTTCGGCGCCATCATCCGCAGCCCCATGGCCCAGGGCGAGGCGATGCGGCCGCCGTCGTTGTAGAGCGGCCAGAACAGCAGGGCGAACAGCATCACGTGCGCCGCCGTGGTCAGGGGAAAGCCGGCCGCGTAGAGCGCCAGCCGCCGCCAGCGGCCGCTCACCCGCGCCTCGATCCGCTGTGCGGTCCAGGCCAGCGGCGGCGTCAGGCAGGCCCAGACGAAGAAGATCGCCAGGGAATAGCCGAAAGCGGGCCACCAGGCCTGGGGCTCGCCGCGCCAGGCGCTCAGCCAGTACGCATGGGCCGAGAAGGCGAGCGCCACCGCCCCCCACACGGCCAGCAGGGCGGCGCCCAGCAGGACCGGTCGGCGCCAGCGGCGCGGCGTCGCCTTAAGGCCGGGCAGGGCGGCGGTGCTCATGGACGGAAAGCTACGGCCCCGGCGCGCCGACCGCCAGCTACATCAGTCCCATGGACTTGAAGCTGGCCACGCCGTCGCGGCCGACCACCAGGTGGTCGTGAACCGCGATCTTCAGCAGGCGACCCGCCTCGACGATCTGGCGGGTCATGTCGATGTCGGCCTGGCTGGGCGTGGGGTCGCCCGAGGGATGGTTGTGCACCAGGATCACGGCGCTCGCCGCCAGCTCCAGCGCCCGCTTGACCACCTCGCGCGGATAGACCGGCGCGTGGTCGACCGTGCCCCGGTTCATCAGCTCGTCCGCGATCAGCTGGTTCTTCTTGTCGAGGTACAGCACCCGGAACTGTTCGCGGCTCTCGTGCTGCAAGGCCAGGCGCACGTAGGCCAGCAGCGCCGTCCAGGACGAGATCACGGTGCGCTTCCTCACCGGCTCGGCCGCGACGCGGCGCACGAGGTCGTGCAGCGCCATCAGGTCCAGCGCCGTCTCGCGCCCGACGCTCTTGGACCGGCCGCGCGAATCCTCGGCCTTCACCGTCAGCAGCTCTTCCATGGAGGCCGCGATGACGGCGCCCAGCGAACCGAACCGCGCCAGCAGGGCCTTGGCGATCGGCTTCACGTCCCCCTGCGGCTGGCTGCGGAAGAGGAACAGTTCCAGCGCCTCGTAGTCGGGGAGGGCGGCGAGCCCGGCTTCCCGCGCCCTCTGCCGCAGGCGCTCGCGATGACCCAGGTGGTGGGGCTTGGGCGCCGCGGCCGGCTCGGCGTGCGTCAGCGGCGGCTGGAACAACTGACCGTCGTACACCCGGACCTCCCATGCATGTTCCCTGTCTGTTCCTACACCTGAACGGAACGTGCGCCAAGGCCAGGGTTCAGTCCGGCAGGCCGGCCGCCTTCAGCCCTTCGGCGAACAGGGCCACGTCCTCCGCCCGCCGGAACGGCAGCCAGGTCCCGACGCCCGAGACCCGCAACGCGGGATCGAGCCGGCGCAGCTCGCCCATGGCGCGGCGCGCATCGTCCATGCGTCCGGCGGAGGCGCAACCCGAGGCGACGACGGCGGCGGCGAAGCCGAAGGTCGGCACGTCCCGGAACGCCCGTTCGCCCCAGCGGCAGGCCTCGTCGAAGCGCCGCGCCAGGAGGTGGGCCATGGCGACCCCGGCCTGCATGCGGAACATCTCGGAATCGAGCGGGCTCAGACGCATGCCGTGCTCGAGCCACTTGATGGCGTCCTCGGGCTCGCCCCGCCAGACTCTCAGGTAGCCGCCCAGGAACCACGCGGCCGCGAGGTTGGGGTTCAGCACCAGCGCCTTGTCGAGGAAGTCGATCCCGGCGTCGAGATCGCGGGTGAAGTGCGCCAGGGCGTGGCCGCCGCGGGTGAGGGCGACGGCGTCGGTCTTGCCGAGGTCCACCGCACGTCGCGCCAGGGCCGCCCCCTCGCCGGCGTCCGCCTCCCGGTCTTCGGTCCACCCGTTGAGGCGGCGCCAGAACAGGCACCAGGCGGCCATGCCGTAGGCCGAGGCGTACTCGGGATCGAGATCGATGGCGCGGCGGAAACACGCCACGGCCTCATCGATCGAAGCCGGAGTTCCGGCGTGGAAGCTGGCCATGCCGCGCAGGTAGTGGTCGTAGGCGTCCAGCCGCTCGGTCGGCTTGCGCTTGGCGCGGTCCATCTCGGCCCGTTCGAGTTCGTGGGCGATGGCCCCGACCACGCTTTCGGTGATCCGGTCCTGGAGCTCGAAGACGTCGTCCAGCGCGCCTTCGTAGCGTTCGGCCCAGAGGTGGCCGCCGGTGGCGGCGTCGATCAACTGGCCGGTGATGCGCACCCGGTTGGCCGCCCTGCGCACGCTGCCTTCCAGCACGTAGCGGACGCCGAGGTCGTGGCCGATGCGGATCACGTCGCTGCCCTGGCCCTTGTAGGCGAAGCTGGAGTTGCGGGCGATCACGAACAGCCAGCGGATGTGGGACAGGGCCGTGATGATGTCCTCGACCATGCCGTCGGCGAAGTAGTCCTGCTCGATGTCGCCGCTGAGGTTCATGAACGGCAGGACGGCGATCGACGGCTTGTCGGGCAGGGCCAGCGCCGGGGGCGGCGGCGGCGGCCGGACCGGTGCGCGCTCGCCCGGGGGCGTCTCCGCCACCTCGCCGACGAAGCGGACACCCTTGCGCGCGATGGTGCGGATCAGGCGCTGGTCCTGGCCGTTGTCCCCGATCGCCGCCCGCGCCGCGTTGATGTGGCTGGTGATGGTGGACTCGCTGACGATGCGGCCGCCCCACACCGCCTCCAGCAGGTCGTCCTTGCTGACCACCCGCTCGCGGTGGGCGACGAGGTAGAGCAGGAGGTCGAACACCTGCGGCCCGACCGGCACGGCTTCGCCGGCGCGCGTCAGTTCCCGGCGGACGGGATCGAGGCGGCAATCGGCGAACGAGAACGACATGTCGGCGCTTCATGTGCCGGCCTCCCGGCCGAAACGCGGCGGGATCGCGCGAACTTCTGGACGAAATTCCAAACCTGACTGGACGCCGCGGCAAGGACTCCCTCGGCCGCGCCCCACAGTCTCCCGGACAGCAGCCGTTCGTCAAACGGCCGACGCACCAGGAGACAGACAATGCCCACCATCAGGACAAGCGACGGGACCGAGATCTTCTACAAGGACTGGGGTTCCGGCCAACCCATCGTCTTCCACCACGGATGGCCGCTCAGCGGCGACGACTGGGACAACCAGATGCTCTTCTTCCTGCAGAAGGGCTACCGCGTCATCGCCCACGACCGCCGCGGCCACGGCCGCTCGACCCAGACCTCGGGCGGGCACGACATGGACACCTACGCCGCCGACGTGGCGGCGCTGGTCCAGGCGCTCGACCTGCGTGACGCCATCCACGTCGGTCACTCCACCGGCGGCGGGGAAGCCACGCGCTACGTCGCCCGCCATGGCAGGGACCGGGTCGCCAGGCTGGCCCTGCTCGGCGCCGTGCCGCCAGTGCTGGTGAAGAGCCCGACCAATCCGGGCGGCACGCCCCTCGAGGTCTTCGACGGCCTCCGCGCCAGCGTGGCCGCGAACCGCGCCGCCTTCTACTGGGACTTCATCGTCCCGTTCTACGGCTGGAACCGTGACGGTGCGGCCGCGAACGAGCAGGTCCGCATGAACTGGTGGCGCCAGGCCATGATGGGCGCGCTGAACGCCCAGTACGAGTGCATCAAGGCCTTCTCGGAGACGGACTTCACCGAGGACCTGAAGGCCATCGAAGCGCCCGTGCTGATCCTGCACGGCGACGACGACCAGATCGTGCCGGTCGGGGACTCCGCCCTGCTGACGGCGAAGCTCGTCAAGCGCGGAACGCTCAAGGTCTACGAGGGCCTGCCCCACGGCATGGCCACGACCCACGCCGACCGCATCAACGCCGACCTGCTCGGCTTCATCCAGTCCTGACCTCGGAAAGGGAGACGAAAGCCATGAAGATCGTGGTCATCGGCGGAACCGGCCTCATCGGTTCGAAACTCGTCGCGCAACTGCGCCAGGGCGGCCACGAGGTGGTCGTCGGCGCGCCCAACACCGGCGTGAACACCCTGACCGGCGAAGGCCTCGCCGAGGCGCTGGAAGGAGCCGACGTGGTCGTCGACGTCGCCAACTCGCCCTCGCTGGAGGACGACGCGGCGATGGACTTCTTCGTCACCTCCGGTCGCAACCTGATGGCGGCCGAGAAGGCGGCCGGCGTGAAGCACCACGTCGCGCTCTCGGTCGTCGGGACGCGGCGGCTCGCCGACAGCGGCTACTTCCGCGCCAAGGTCGCCCAGGAGGACCTGATCGAGGCCTCGGGCATCCCCTACACCATCGTCCACTCGACCCAGTTCTTCGAGTTCATCGGGCGGATCGTGGCGGCCGGGACCGACGGCCAGAGCTATCGCCTGTCGCCGGCGCTGATCCAGCCCATCGCGGCCGACGACGTGGTCGCCGCCCTGGCCGACGTCGCCGTCGGGCCTCCGCTCAACGAGGTGGTCGAGGTGGCGGGGCCGGACGCGATGCCGCTGGACGAGTTCGCCCGCGAGATCCTGAGCGCCCACGAGGACCCGCTGCCGATCATCCCTGACATCCACGCCCGCTATTTCGGCGCGGAGCTCAACGACCAGTCGCTGGTTCCGGGCGCGGGCGCGCGGCTGGGGCAGGTGCGGTTCGAAGACTGGCTCCGCCAGTCCATCTCGGCCGATTGAGGAGAGAAGGCCATGAAACTCTACTACGCCCCCGAGGCCTGCAGCCTCGCCGACCATATCGCCCTGCTGGAAGTGGGCGCGGCGGTCGAGATCGAGCGCGCCGACCTGCACACCAAGAAGACCCAGTCGGGCGGCGACCTGCGGACGGTCAATCCCAAGGGTTACGTCCCGGCCCTGGTGCTCGACGACGGACGGGTCATCACCGAGAACATCGCCCTGCTGGACTGGATCGCCGACCAGTATCCGTCGCTCCGGCCCGACGGCGACCTCGGGCGCACGCGGCTGCTGGAGATGCTGGCCTTCATCTCGACCGAGATCCACCGCGCCTTCAAGCCGCTGTGGCATCCGGCCACCGACCGGGAGAAGGAGAAGGCGCGGGAGCAGGTCGCGCAGCTGCTGCGGTTCACCGAGACCCAGATGCGTGGCGACTATCTGTTCGGCGACCGGCTGAGCGTCGCGGACTGCTACCTGTTCGTGATGCTGCGCTGGTCCGAACGGTTCGGCGTCGAGGTCCCGGACACGCTGCTGCGCCTGCGCCGGCGGATGGACGCCCTGCCGTCGGTGCAGCGGGCCATGGAGGATGAGGGGATGGTCGCCGTGGCCTGAACCTGCCGGGCCGTGTCAACCGGACGAGACGGGGATGACGAACGCAGGGGTTTTTCCGGTTTCACCCTGCGGCCGACGAAACGGCAGGCGAGCGTCCCACCCGTCCGGCCCACCCTTCCATGGAGCGGCGCGCGTCCAGCGCGCCGCTTTCCTTTTTCAGGCAGGGTCGAGCACCGGGCGCAGGAAGGTGCGGTCGTAGCGCACGATGCTGCGCTCCTGCTTCTCCCGCTCCATCACCGCCAGGCACTCGGGATCCTGCCAGGCGCGGACGCGGTAGTCCTCGTAGGCGGCGAGGCTGGGGAAGCTGAACAGGGCGTAGGCTGTGTCGCTCCTGCCCTCGCTGGGCATGAAGTAGCCGTGGTGCGTCCCGCCGTAGCGGTTGACGAATGTCATCCACAGCCGGCCGTACTCCTCGAACCACGCCATCTTGTAGGGGTCGATGACGTAGGTCAGGTGGCAGGTGACGGCGGGCACGGCGCCTACAGCGCCGGGCGGAAGAGGCCCTTGGGGCTGGCGGTGAACAGCTCGACGCCGTCGGCCGTGACGCCGCAGGAGTGCTCGGCCTGGGCGGACAGGGACTTGTCGCGGGTGACCGCGGTCCAGCCGTCGTTCAGCACCTTCACCTGCGGCTTGCCCAGGTTCACCATCGGCTCGACGGTGAAGAACATGCCTTCCTTCAGCTCCGGGCCCGTACCCGGGCGGCCGAAGTGCAGGACGTTGGGGCTGTCGTGGAACACCTGGCCCAGGCCGTGGCCGCAGAAGTCGCGCACGATGGTGCAGCGGGCGGCTTCCGCCACCTTCTGGATGGCGGCGCCGATGTCGCCGAAGGTATTGCCCGGCTTGATCTGGGCGAGGCCGGCCTCGAGCGCGTCGTAGGTGACCTCGATCAGGCGCCTGGCCCGCGGGGCGATCTCGCCCACGGCATACATGCGGCTGGTGTCGCCGTGCCAGCCGTCGACGATGGCGGTCACGTCGATGTTGGCGATGTCGCCCTCGCGCAGGGTCTTCTCGCCCGGGATGCCGTGGCACACCACGTGGTTGGGCGAGATGCAGGTGGTCTTGCCGTAGCCCTTGTAGAACAGGCAGGCCGGCAGGCCGCCGTGGTCGCCGATGTACTCGCGCGACAGCCGGTCCAGCTTGTCGGTGACCACGCCGGGGACGACGTGCTCGGTCAGCATGTCCAGGCAGCCGGCGGCGACGCGGCCGGCCCGGCGCATGCCCTCGAAGTCCTCGGGCGTGTGGATCTTGATGCTGTTCGTGCGGATGGGGACGTCCCAGTCGGCGTCCACGGCTTCCATGGTCATCGGCGGTGCTCGGATACTTCTTGGGCCATCATATAGGAGGCCCGGGCCGCTGTCGCCGGGCTACGACCGGGTCTGACGTGTTTCACGTGAAACCCGCAATGATTTCAACGGCGTCATGGCGGAAGGATACACGGCGTCGGTCCGCTGCATCGCGCGCAGGAACACGGCGCCGTATCCGTCCATGGCCGGGCGCAGGCCGCAGCCTAAGCCGGCCGCCCCGCCCCGCGCCAGCGCATCGGCCGGTCGATGTGGATGCCCTCGGCGCCCAGCGCGCAGCCGTAGACGATCACCTCCACCCCGTTCGCCGCCGCCTCGCGCAGCGCCGGGCCGTAGCCCTTGTCGATGTCGTCGGCGGTGTCGAACTCGGTCACGCCCGTGACCTGGACGCAGAACAGCATCACCGCCCGCTCGCCCGCCTCCACCCGCCGCTCCAGCGCCTTCAGGTGCTTCACGCCGCGCACGGTGACGCAGTCGGGGAACTCGGCCAGGCCCGGCGTGCGCAGGAAGTGGCTGTTCTTGACCTCGACCCAGCAGGGCGCGCGTTCGTCGTCCTCCAGCAGGATGTCGATGCGGCTGTCGCCGTCGTAGGCGACCTCCCGGCGCATGCGGGCGTAGCCGGCGAGCTCCGGAATGCGGCCCTCGGCGATGGCCTCCCAGGCCAGCCTGTTGGGGTTCATGGTGTTGACGCCCACCAGCCCGCCGCAGGCCTCCACCAGCTCCAGCGTCCAGGCCAGCTTGCGCTTGGGATCGCTCGACCGCGACAGCCACACCGGCATCCCCGGCGTCTTCAGCCCCAGCATGGCGCCGGGGTTTGGACAGTGGGCGGTGACGTGGGTTCCGTCGTCCAGCGCGACGTCGGCGAAGAAGCGCTTGTAGCGGCTGACCAGCGTGCCGCGGACGAGAGGGGCGGGGAAGAGCATGGGGAGCGGTTAGCCGAGATGGCGGCCGCGCGCACCAATCCTTCTCTCTTCAGAGAGAAGGAGGTCCCGGCGTACCGGAGCGGGCGGCAGCCCGCGCAGGTCAACGCCGGAGGAAGAGTGTCTGACTGAAGGGCGTCGCGGCCCGAGGGAGTCACTCTTCCTCCCGCGCAAGGATCTCCGGCGCTGCCGCGCCTCCGATGCGCGGGGCCCTCCTTCTCTCTGAAGAGAGAAGGATAGGGGCGTCACCCCGCCAACCCGATCCCGCCGACCGGCTCCAGTTCGTGGTGCTCGCCGAAGCTGGCGATGATGGGCCGCGCCTTGGCGATGGCCTCCTTCACCGAGGGGATGGACAGCGAGGCCTGGTGCGCCGCGCTGTCGGTCCAGACCTCGCTGATCCAGACGGCGTCGGCGTCCTGCGGGTCCTTGAAGACGACGTAGGAGAGGCAGCCGGGCATGCCGTCCTCGTGCCCCAGCAGGATCTCGATGAGCTCGTCGCGCTTGCCCGGCGTGGCCGAGAACTTGCCGATCAATCCGTACATGCCGCTGGTCTCCCGCGCTGACGCCGGACCCGCGACGGACGAAGCGGCCGCCAGGGCGACCGCTCCGCTCACCAGGCTGCGTCGGTGAATGGTCATCATGGCGAGCCTAGTCGCATGGGCGGCCGCCGCAAGCTGTCAGCAGGGGCGGGGACCGCCGCTTCAGAGGCTCAGGACCTGCTCGAAGCCGCCGAAGATCATCCGCTTGCCGTCGAAGGGCATCTGCATGCCGGTCAGGCGCTCGTCCTTCATCATCTTCTCCCAGCCGGCGTCGCGCGTCGCCTTGTCGGGCCAGCTGATCCAGGAGAAGGCGATGGTCTCGTCGGCCGTCGCCTGCACGGCGCGGCGGAAGTCGGTGACCTTGCCCTCGGGCACGTCGTCGCCCCAGTTCTCGACCACGCCGGTGGCGCCGAACTCCCTGAAGATCTCCGCGCAGAGCCTGGCGTGCTCCAGGTAGGCGTCCTTGTTGGCGGTGGGTACGGCGACGACGGTTCCGTCGATGTAGGCCATGGGGGTCTCCTCCCGTTGGTGGCGCGCGAGAGTCACGCCGGGCAGGGGCGGTGCGCAAGGCCGAAGTTGGAACCAGTCCCCGGGGGGCTGAACCCACTGCCCCCTGACCTCTTGATGGAATGGTGCGCCCGGTCTGGCGGCTGTCAAGGATGGCCCGTAGGGCCACAAGCTCCGCTTGCGCGAGCGAAGCTCGCGTCCTTGAGAGCCGCCAGACCTGAGGGCGCAAGAGTTCCACCATGAGGTTCAGGGCGGACTCCGCTCGGAGGCG
>DASPLM010000369.1:0-2046 GCA_035627575.1 Caulobacteraceae bacterium
TCGGGGGTCAGCGTGTGGCACACCGCGCAGGCGCGGAACAGCGCCTGCCCGGCGGCCGGGTCGCCCGCCGTGGGCGGGTCCGCGGCGGCGGTGCCGGCCGCCACGACCATCCCGACCGCCAGGGCCGCGGCGCGCATCGCCTCACGCCTCGTCCGGATCGACGACCCGCAGGCCGACGACCTGGGTGTTGATGAGCACCTTGCCGGCGTGCTCGAAGTTCACGGTGACCCGCTCGCGGATCGCCGACTGCACCTGGCCGAGGCCCCAGTCGGGCTGTCCGGGGTGGCGGACCCAGGCTCCGGGCACCAGCGAGTCGTCCATGGTCCTATTCCTGAAAAGCGGCGGCATCGCGCGGCATCCGATGGTACAAGAAGGACGGACGCCCGGGGAAGTTCCCGCCGCGCTCCGTTCCGCCACCGGACCCGCGTGAAGAACATGGACCTGGACATCCGCGTCGTCGAGTTGCTCGCCTCCCGTCTCTGCCACGACCTGGTCAGCCCGGTCGGCGCGATCCGCAACGGGCTCGAGTTGATCGAGGAGATGAACGAGGACCTGGACGACGGCGGGGAACCGAACCCCGCCTTCATGGGCGAGGCGATCAAGCTGATCGACCATTCCTCGCTGCAGGCGGACCGCCGGCTGCGCGTCTTCCGCCTCGCCTACGGCATGGCCGGGCGCGAGCAGAAGGGCTTCGGCGACACGCGCAGCGCCATGCAGGGCTGGGTCGAGGGCTCGCGCACCTCGCTGGACTGGCCGGCCGGGCTGCCGTCGGACTGGGCGGCGATGCGCATGGGCATCGCCAAGGTGCTGCTGAGCACGCTGGTGCTGGCCGAGGAGTCGCTGACCCACGGCGGCATCGTCAGCGTGGGCGGGGAGGGCAGCCAGGACTCCGGCCGCCTGACCATCACCGCCAAGGGGCGCCCCGGCGCCCTGACCCCCGAGGCCGAGGCGGCGCTGACCGGCCGCGCCACCGCCGAGGAGCTGACCGCCCGCACCATCCACCCCTACGTCACCGGCCGCTTCGCCGAGACCTACGGCATGCGCCTGACCGCCGCGCCCGCCGGGCCGGAGACGCTGGTGTTCACGCTGGAGTGGTGAGGCGGCGCGGCGTCTCCGGCCGGTTGGGCCGGGCGCGGCGCGGCCCGACGCCGGGGTGTCTCACAGCTGCTTGAAGATCCGCGCCTCGACGACGACCTGCTCGACCCCGTGGGTGGTCTGGTGCGCGGTCGTGCGCAGATTCACCGCCAGGCTGTTCCGGGCCGCCTGGGTCAGCGCCTCGTTCAGCGCGGCGACCGCGTCGCGCACCTGCTGTGCCATCTCTTCGTCGTTCATTCCTCGGCCCCCTGTGACAAGCCATCGCGGGTTGTGCCACCCCGTTCGAGGTAAGACACTTTTAATCAGTGTTTGACAGGCTCCGCCCGTGCCCGAAGGCCCGACATGGCCCAACGGGCGCGCGCGCCGCAGGCCCCCGCTCCGGGAACACCGCGGCACGATAAACAAGGCCTGGGGAACACGCCATGGATGATCTGCTCAGCGAATTCCTGACCGAGACCAACGAGAACCTGTCCGTGCTCGACGTCGAGCTGGTCCGGTTGGAGCAGAACCCCAACGACCCCGAGCTGCTCTCGAACATCTTCCGTCTGGTCCATACGATCAAGGGCACCTGCGGGTTCCTCGGCCTGCCGCGCCTGGAGAAGGTCGCGCACGCGTCGGAGAACGTGCTGGGCAAGTTCCGCGACGGCGAGCTGACCATCACGCCCGAGGCGGTGTCGCTGATCCTCCAGGCGCTGGACACCATCAAGGGCCTGCTCGCCGTGCTGGAGGCCACCGAGGCCGAACCGCCGGGCGACGACAACGACCTGATCATCCGCCTGAACGCCTGCGCCGAGGGCAAGCTGGGCGGCGCTCCCGCCGCCGCCGCCGCCGCTCCCCCGCCGCCGCCGCCCCCGCCGGCCGGCAAGAAGGAGGAGGTGGAGGTCCCGTCGGTCTCGCTCGAGGAGCTGGAGGCCGCCTGGAACTCCGCCCCCGGCCCGTCCACCGCGCTGA
>DASPLM010000370.1:0-8216 GCA_035627575.1 Caulobacteraceae bacterium
CCTGGCTGCTGTCGGCCGCGCCGGCCAGAACGGCCGGAACCGGCTCCGCCCCGTCCGCCGCCGTGCAGCGCACGGACGGGAACAGCGGGACCAGGGCCTCGGCCGCGGAGGCGGGCAGGTTCAGGGCCAGCAGCGGGCGCCCGTCGGCCGTGGCCGGGTCGACCACCTGCGGGAGGTAGTAGCGCACCAACTCGGGCACGCCGCGGGCCTGTGAGCCGGCATGGCAGGCGGGGCAGGCGTCCTCCTCTGCCGCGGCGAAGGCGTGGCCGCACAGGGCGCAGCGGAACGGCGGCTCGCCCCGGAGCTCCGGCGCGCCATGGGCGCCCAGCAGCACCGAGCGCCCGGCCTCGTCCAGGAAGGGCCCCTCGGCCGAGGGTCGCCGCGTGCACCAGAACCAGACGAAGCGGCGCGCCGTCGGTGGATCGACGGTCTCCACCAGCCGCACGTGGAACACGGATTTCAGCAGAGCCTCCAGGTCGGCGAAACCCCATTCTCGATAAAGACCGACGCCGTAGCGCTCGAACATCTCCTGGCCGTACCAGGCGATTCGGGCGTCATGGTCCACCACGTCTCTGGTGGGCCTTCCCAGTTCGGCGCTCTCGTAGAACAGGGCCGCCCCGTCCGGCCGCACCACCCGGGCGATCTCGCGCACCGCCGCCTCCGGGTCCCGGGCGGTGGCCAGCATCACGTTCGACAGCACCAGGTCAAAACGGTCGTTGGGCAGGCGCAGCTTGGCCAGGTCGCCGACCATGTCCGGGGATCCGCGGGGCATCAGGTCGAAGGTCATGGGCTTGGCGCCCAGCAGCTTGAGCAGGGTCAGGTCGGCGCGGTCCGGCCGCATGGCCAGGACCCGGCGGCCGCGCAGTTCCAGCAGGCGCAGCAGCCCGTCGTTCCAGGCATGGGCCAGCGCCCGGTGCCGCTCGGCGGAGCCGCACGACGGGCACTGGGCCTTGCGCCGGCCGCCGAGGTCGATCCACTGCCGACGCGACACGCCGCAGACGGGACAACTCGGCTCCCGTGCGATCATTTCCTGCAGGGATGACATCGGCGGCGAAGCTAGTCCCCGTTCCGGCGAACGCAAGCGTCAGGCGCCGGAGGTATGGTCCATGCGGGCGCTGGCGGCGGGTCGTTCGGTCGGCGACCGCGGCGGCAGGGGCGCCAGGCCGCCGGGCAGGCGCTCCGACAGCCAGGCCAGGGCGTTGGCGGCGAGTCCCCGGGTCTCCGCCTGCGCCAGGCCGGCCAGCAGGTAGAGCTCGAGGTCGGCCACGGCGGCGCGGCTGGCCTCGTCGTCGGGAACGTGCAGCTGGTCGGGCAGGACCCGGCGCCACGGCGCCAGCCCCTGCAGCCCCTGGGACGTCCGCGCGGCGAGGCGGGCGTCCGCCAGCTGGGCGGCATAGGCGGCCGGATCGCGCACCAGCACGGCGGCGATGTCCTGGACCAGCATCGGACGGCCCAGCCGCCGCGTCAGCTCGCCGGCGGCCAGGAACCGCGACACGTCCTGGAAGGCGACCGGGTCGGCGCACCAGTCGGGCGTGCGCCAGGTCGAGAAGCCCACGTTGTCGGCGTAGCGGTTGAGGTCTAGGCGGCGGAAGGCCGCGAGCGCCCGCCGCAACTCCTCGGCCGCGTCGAGGCTGCGGTCCACGTCCTCGGCGTCGGCGCAGAGCACGAAGTGCAGCTCCACGCCGCGCGCCTTGCAGGTCTCGGCCACGGACAGCCAGTAGGGGAACCAGGCCGACAGGGCGGCCATGTCGCAGGAGAACAGCCACACCGGGCCGGACGTGCCGGGAGAGGCCGGGTTCAGCACCTCGAGGTCGGCGAAGAGGGCCTCGCGCCGGGCTTCCAGCGGCGCACGCCCGTGCTCGATGGCGGACGTCGGCAGGTAGGTGGCGGCTTCCGGCTCGTCGGGGCCGGCGTCGGCCAGCAGTCCGGCCGCGGCCTCGCGGTCGCGCAGGCTCTCCAGCCGGCCGAGGAAGCGGCGGGCCGAGGGCCGGTCGGGATCGAACCCGGGCAGGGCGCCCGTCAGGGCCAGCGCCGGCTCGACGCAGGCGGCCATGGCGGCGGCGTCGAAGCTGCGACCACGGCCGAGTTCACGCGCTGTCGCCACGTCGCGGAAGAGGCCCTGCAGGCGGATGCGGTCCAGGGCGTCGCCGACGACGGTCGAGCCGTCCGACAGGTCCGACCATTGGCGGTAGAGGCTCTCGGCGGCCGCGGCGCTCCAGCGGCCGGGCGCCAGGTCCATGCCCTCGTCCAGCACCCGGGTCAGGAAACGGGCCGCCTGGCGGCGCAGGCGTTCGCTGTCGTCCCGGGCCGAGAGCAGCAGCAGGACCCAGGAGTCCTCCTCCCCGCCCGCGTCCAGCATGCCGCGGGTCAGGCCGTCGAAGCCCGCCTGGGGATCCGCCACGTAGTGGAAGGGGCCGGGCTCGTCGCCCTCGGCCACGACGCGCAGGCGCAGCTCGCTGACCGCCGCCGCGCCGATCAGTTCGCCGGCGAGACGCCGCAGATCGTCCGCCCCGGCCGGACCGGCGGAGGGGGCGCCCACGACGGCGCGGCGGTCCCAGAGCTCAACGGCTGCGCCAGCCGGCGCCTCCGAGGCGAGCCGGAGCAGACGGCGGCTGAGGACCTCTTCGCGCCCCGGGAAGCCGCCCCGCGGCGGCGGCGCGTCCGCGATCTCGCGGCGCCACGCCCGGCGCGCCGCCGCGGTCGGACGGACCGGCTCGTCGGCCGGCGCCGCATCCTCGAGTCCTGCCTGCGAATCCAAAGCCCTACCCACCGTCTGCACCAGAGGCGCGGCAAGCTAGTCCCGGGGGGAGGAAGGGACAAGCGCGGCTAGTGCGCTTCGTCCCAGTTCAGGGCCCAGCGGGCGTCGACCACCAGGGGCACGGACAGCTCTACCGCCGGCAGGGCGGCGCCTTCCATGACCCGGCGCACCACCGCGGCGGTCTTCTCGGCCTCGGCCTCGGGAACCTCGAACACGAGTTCGTCGTGCACCTGGAGCAGCATGTGCGCGGCCAGGCCCTCGGCCTCGAGCGCGGCCGGCATCCGGATCATGGCCCGGCGGATGATGTCGGCGGCCGCGCCCTGGATCGGGGCGTTGATCGCCGCGCGGTCGCCGAACTGGCGCTCGGCGTTGGACTTGGAGCGGGCGGCGGGGATGTGGATCTTCCGTCCGAAGATGGTGGAGACGCTGCCTTCCGTGCGCACCAGGGCGATCATCTCGTCCATGTAGCGGCGGATGCCGGGGAAGCGCTCGAAGTAGGTCTTGATGTAGGCGCCGGCCTCCTCGCGCGGGATGCCCAGTTGGTTGGACAGGCCGAAGGCCGAGATGCCGTAGACGATGCCGAAGTTGATCGCCTTGGCCCGGCGGCGCGTCTCGGCCGGCATGCCCTCGATCGGCACGCCGAACATCTCGGACGCGGTGGAGGCGTGGATGTCCTGGCCCGCCGCGAAGGCCTTCTTCAGCTGCGGGATGTCGCCGATGTGGGCCAGCAGACGCAGCTCGATCTGCGAATAGTCCGCCGACAGCAGGACATTGCCCGGCGCGGCCACGAAGGCGGTGCGAATCTGCCGGCCCGTCTCGGTGCGGATGGGGATGTTCTGCAGGTTGGGGTCAGACGAGGCGAGGCGTCCGGTCGAGGACGCCGCCAGCTGGAACGAGGTGTGGACCCGGTTGGTCTCCGGATCCAGCGCCTGGATCAGGGCGTCCGTGTAGGTGCCCTTCAGCTTGGACAGCTCGCGCCATTCCAGCAGGGTGCGCGGCAGTTCGTGCTGGGACGCCAGGTCGTTCAGGACCGAGGCGTCGGTGCCCCAGGCGCCGGTGGCGGTCTTCTTGCCGCCGGGCAGGGCCAGTTCCCCGAACAGGATGTCGCCGATCTGCTTTGGGCTTCCCAGGTTGAAGGGCCGGCCGGCGAGCTGGTGCGCCCGTTCCTCCAGCGCCGCCATGCCCTGGCCGAAGGTGTTGCTGAGCGAGCGCAGGCGGTCGGGGTCGACCCGGATGCCCGCCTGCTCCATGCGCGCCAGGACCGCCGGCAGCGGCCGCTCCAGCGTCTCGTAGACGGTGGTCAGGCGCTCCCGCGCCAGCCGCGGCTTCAGCTTGCGGTAAAGCCGCAGGGTCACGTCGGCGTCCTCGGCGGCGTAGCAGGTCGCCGGCTTCAGCTCGATGTGCTTGAAGCTCTTCTGCGCCTTGCCGGCGCCGGCCACGCCCTTGAAGGGGATGGGCTTGTGGCCGAGGTGCAGGGTGGACAGCTCGTCCATGCCGTGGCCGTGCAGGCCGCCGTCGAGCACGTAGGAGATCAGCATGGTGTCCTCAATGGGGGACACCTCCACGCCGTAGCGGCGCATCACCGCCAGGTCGTACTTGATGTTCTGCCCGACCTTGAGCACCCCGGGGTGCTCCAGCAGCCCCTTCAGTTTCTTGATGGCTTCGTCGAAGTTGGCCTGGACGATCGGCTCGCCGTCGTTGCCGCCCAGCAGGTCGGCGACCTGCTCCGAGCAGTGCCCCAGCGGCACGTAGCACGCCTCGTTCGGCCCCACCGCCAGGGACACGCCGCACAGGCCGGCGTGACTGGAGGACAGGGCGTCGGTCTCTGTGTCGAAGCCGACGACGCCCGCCTCGATGCAGCGCGCGATCCAGCGGTCCAGCTGGTCCAGGTCCTGGACGCACTCGTAACGCTCGGTGTCGACGGTTTCGGGAACCATATCCTCGGCCGGGGCGGCGTCGCGACGGATCGAGAGCACCGGCGCGGTCGGCGCGCGAACGGGCTTCGGCCCCTCGCCCAGGCCGTGGCCGTCGGCGCGAGTCTCGACCCGGCCGTCGCCTACCCGTTTGGCGAGGGTGCGGAACTCCATCCGTTCCAGGAATTCCGACAGGACCGCCGGATCGGGATCGCGCACCGCCAGGTCGTCGATGGCCACGGGCAGGGGCGTGTCGCAGTCCAGGGTCACCAGCTGGCGCGACAGGCGGATCTGGTCGGCGAAGTCGATCAGGGTCTGGCGGCGCTTCTCCTGCTTGATCTCGCCGGCGCGGGCCAGCAGCGTGTCCAGGTCCCCGAATTCGGTGATCAGCTGGGCCGCGGTCTTCACGCCGATACCCGGCGCACCGGGCACGTTGTCGGTGGAGTCGCCGATCAGGGACTGGACGTCGACGACCTTCTCGGGCGGCACGCCGAACTTCTCGAACACCTGTTCGCGTCCGATCCGCGCGTCCTTCATCGGGTCGTACATCCAGACCTTGTCGCGGACGAGCTGCATCAGGTCCTTGTCGGACGAGACGATGATCGCCTCGCCCCCCAGTTCCTCCGCCTTGCAGGCGTAGGCGGCTATCAGGTCGTCGGCCTCGTAGCCCGCCAGCTCGATCGCCGGCACGCCGAAGGCCAGGCTGGCCTCCCGGGTCAGCGGGAACTGCGGGATCAGGTCCTCGGGCGGCGGCGGGCGGTGGGCCTTGTACTTGTCGTACAGGTCGTTTCGGAACGTCTTCTCGGACGCGTCGAAGATGACCGCCAGGTGGGTCGGCGCCTCGCGGCCCTTCATGTCGTGCATCAGCTTCCACAGCATGTTGCAGAAGCCCATGACCGCGCCGGTCGGCAGGCCGTCCGACTTCCGCGTCAGGCCCTGGAGCACGTGGTAGGCGCGGAAGATGTAGGCCGAGCCGTCGATCAGATAGAGCCGGATCGCCGGCCCGTCCTGGGTCAGCTCGCGGGCGGCGGCGGGGGGAGCTTCGGCGTCGGCGGTGTCGGTCATGGCGCGAACATAGGGTCACGCCGCGCGGCGGTCGACTGGGTGCGGCGCTCTCGCCGGACGCTGTGGCCATTCGGGGGAGATTGACGCCGCGTCTCCCCCTCCCTTGGGAGGGGACGAGGTCGCGCAGCGAACTCGGGGGAGGGCTCGGGGCCGTGCGCGACGCCTTTGCGCCCTTCGACCCGACCCTCACCCGCTCCCCTTGCTGCGCAAGGGCTCGCTTCCTCTCGCAAGGGAGAGGAAGGGGCGACCGCGTCACGCCCCCCGATGATGCACGAGCGCCCGCTCCAGCTCCTCCACCAGCCGCGCCTTCAGCATCGCCGGGCCGAGCACCTCGACCTTGTCCCCCCAGGTGAACAGGTGCCAGCTCAGTTCCAGCATGCCGCTGGCGGAGAAGCGGACGATGACCGAGCCATCCGCCTGGGGCTCCAGTTCCTGTGTCGGATGGAAACGCCAGCCGAGCGCATCCTCGGCGCCCTCGGGCGCGATGCGCAGCACCACGTCCTGCACCTCGTCCTGGTAGATGCCGAACGATCGGTCGGCGAAGGCCTGCAGGTCGAAGTCCTCCGGCGGGCCGCCGGGCCTGTCGACGATCTCCAGGTTCTCGATGCGGTCCAGCCGCCGCGTCTTCGGTTCGCTGTCGCCGAGATCGGCGCCCACCAGGTAGTTCACCCGGCCGAAGATCAGGCCCCAGGGCGCCACCTCGCGCACCGCGCCGGGCTGGGACCCGCCGCGGTAGGTGAAGCGCACCGCCTTCATGGCCATCAGGGCGTGGGTCAGGTTGGCGATGAGGCGCTCGTCCTCGGCCGGGCGGGGGCCGGCCTGGATGGCGGCGGCGCGGCTGCGGACCAGGGCCTCCACGTCCGGCGAGAGCCGCCGCCGGTCCTGCGCCCGGATCGCGGCCCGCACCTTGATGTCGAGGCTTCGCAGCGCCGCGGCGCGGTGGGTGGCCCCTTCCGCCCCCAGCGTCTCGGCCGCCGCGCCCAGGGCCGCCAGCTCGTCGGCGGTGGGCGCCTGCATGAAGCCGTCCAGGCCGCCGGGAATGCGGAAACGCTTGGAGCGTCCATCCGCCTCCTCGGTCATCTGCGGGAAGATCTGCCAGATGGCGTCGCGCATGCGCTCGGCCGTGCGGCGGTTCACGTCCGCGGCCTCGGCCATCTCGTCCAGCGTCAGGCCCTCCGCCGAGGCGGCCAGGCGCCGCGCCAGGTCGAGCAGGATCTCGGTCTTTTCCCAGCGCATGACGGGCTACGTCCGTTTTTGTCGTAGGACCGCCGTAACGTCAAAATCAGAGCTACTCAAGCAGGACGTTCCGCCATGGCTTCCTTCTCGCTGATCACCAACCTGGCCGCCGCCGGTCCCGACATCGACCCGACCCAGCGCCTCGCCGCGCTCGGCCGCTTCGGCCGCGGCCGCTACGGCATGGGCGCCCAGACCCTGCGCTCGGGCGACCCGGTGGCTGCGGTGCTGAAGTACGCCGACATCCGCGAGGAGCTGGAGCTGGGCCGGGTGCTGCTGTCGATGAGCGCGACGCGCCTGCGCCTGGCCTCCCGCGACCCCGCCGTCCGCGCCGACGCCGAGCGCCTGTCGCGCATGGCCGTGGTCTGGGACGAGCGCTTCCAGCACGTGATGGAAGTCATCGAAGGCCCCGACCAGCCGAAGCGCCTGACCAACGCCGACGAACTGTGGGACGAGGCGCGGGTGGCGTAGGCGCTGTGCTGCTTCTCCCCGAGAGGGGAAGGCTATCGGCGCACGGGCTGCGCAGCGGGTCCGTCCTTCGCGAGTGAACTCCCTCCGGTGCGCGGGGCCCTCCTTCTCCCCTGCCGGGGAGAAGGGAACAGGCGCTCACCAGCTCCCGGTATTCTCCATGCTGGCCCACGGCTCGGCGGGCGGCAGCCGCTCGCCCTTCTGCAGCAGCTCGATCGAGATGCCGTCCGGCGAGCGGACGAAGGCCATGTGGCCGTCGCGGGGCGGGCGGTTGATGACGACGCCGCCGTCCATCAGCCGCCGGCAGGCCGCATAGATGTCGTCGACCTGATAGGCCAGGTGGCCGAAGTTGCGGCCGCCCACGTAGTCCTCCGGGTCCCAGTTGTAGGTAAGCTCGACCATGGGCGCGGACCGCTCGCGGGCGGTCTCGGCGTCTTCAGGAGCGGCGAGGAAGACCAAGGTGAAGCGGCCCTTCTCGTTCTCCATGCGGCGGATCTCGACCAGGCCCAGCTTGGCGCACCAGAAGTCCAGGGACGCGTCCAGGTCCTTCACCCGCACCATGGTGTGCAGGTAGCGCATCAGACGATCCCGGCCGGCTCGTTGGCGGCGGGGTCGGCGAACTCGCTCTCGTGGCCGTGGCCGTCCGAGCCCGGCGCCAGTTCGAAGCGGCGGTCGCAGTAGCCGCACTCGACGTAGTTGTCCTCGCCCATCTCCAGGAACACGCGCGGGTGGCCGAGGGCGCCGCCGACGCCGTCGCAGGACACGCGCTTCGTGTGCAC
>DASPLM010000371.1:0-3284 GCA_035627575.1 Caulobacteraceae bacterium
CCGACCGCCACGCCCATCGGCACGGGATCCAGCGCCGCAGAGGGACTGACGCCCGCCAGGGAGAGGCCTGCGTTGGCGAAGCCGAAGATCGGGACGATCAGGAAGGCGACCGGCTTGTGCAGCGCGTGCTCCAGCTGGTGCAGCGGCGAGCCGGCGTCGTCGGGCCGCGCGGGGCTGCGGCGCAGGGGGATGGTCATGGCCAGGGCCACGCCCGCCAGGGTGGCGTGCACCCCCGACTGCAGCATGAAGTACCAGAGCACGAGGCCGACCAGCATGTAGGGCCACAGCCGGTAGACGCGCAGGAGGTTCATGGCCGTGAGGACCACCAGCGCCACGGCCGCCGCGCCCAGCGCCCAGAGCTGGAGCTCGGCGGTGTAGAAGACGGCGATGATCAGGATCGCCACCAGGTCGTCCATGATGGCGATGGCGGTGACGAACACCTTCAGGGACGTCGGCACCCGGCTGCCCAGCAGAGCCAGCACGCCGAGGGCGAAGGCGATGTCGGTCGCCGCCGGAATGGCCCAGCCGGAGCGGTTCTCCGGAATGGCGCCGTTGAACGCCGTGTAGATCAGGGCCGGCACGACCACGCCGCCGACGGCCGCCATGCCCGGCAGGATCACGCGCGACGGGCGCGACAGCTGGCCATCCAGCACCTCGCGTTTGATCTCGAGCCCCACCAGCAGGAAAAAGACCGCCATCAGCCCGTCGTTGATCCAGTGCAGCAGGCTGTGGGTCAGATGTACCGGGCCGGCGTCGAAGCCGACCTCGAGGTGAAGCGCATCGAAGTAGGCCTTCGACAGCGGCGAGTTGGCGACGATCAGCGCGAGGGCGGCCGCGGCCATGAGGATGTAGCCGCCTGCGGCTTCCTGCTTGAGGAACTCACGCAGCATCGAGCGGTGGGCGGGGCGTCCGGACGGTCTCAGCATGGGCGTGGGATAGCGGACCCGTCGTGTCCTGTCATTCGCATCCGGCCGGCGCCGCCCAACCGGAACCCTCCTGCATCGAGAGGGGAGGGAGCGGGTGGCGGGAGCGGCGGCTCAGCGGGGGGCGGTCAGGACCACGCCGATCAGGACGGCGGCCCAGTGGGTTCCGGCCGCCGCCACGACGTGGCCGTGCCAGATGGCGCGCGCGAACTTGAGCTGCTTGTTCACGTAGAACAGCACGCCCGTCGAATAGACGAGTCCGCCGATGGCCAGCAGCAGCAGGGCCACCCAGCTGAGCCCCTCGATCATCGGCTTCAGGGCCACCAGCACCAGCCAGCCCAGCGCCAGGTAGATGCCCACCCAGAAGCGGCGGCCGAGGCCGGGAAGGAACAGCTTCCCCAGGGCGCCGAAGAGGGCGATCGACCAGACGGCGGCGGTCATGCCCCAGGCCCAGGCGCCGCTGAGGCCGTGAGTGGTGAAGGGCGTGTAAGAGCCGGCGATCATGATGAAGATGCCGGCGTGGTCCAGCCGGCGCAGGACGGGCCGCCAGGGCGCCTTGCCGAAGTTGTAGGCGGTGGAGAAGCCCAGCATGGCCAGCAGGCCGACGGCGTAGACGCTGACCGCCGCCACCTGGCTCAGCGACCCGGCCGCCACGGCGAGTCCGAGCAGCATGCCGCCGCCGAACAGGGCGAACACCAGGCCGGTGATGTGCACGACGAGGTCGGCGCACTTGGCGGCGGGTGTGGGATAGTGGCGCGGCGGTACGGCCGAAAGCTCGGTCAAGGCAGGTCTCCGGAACGACCCAGAGTGTCACACGTGCTCGTGGCCATAAAGAGGTGGCGGGCCGATGCGCCTCTCCGTCGCCCCAGCAAAGATTGCTACCCCGCGCCCGCCCGCGCGTCGGCCAGCAGCTTCTCGATCAGGGGCCAGTCGACCGGCCCGGTCTTGCGCAGCCGCACGCAGCTCTTGCCGGGGCTCAGCCCGCCCAGGGCGTCGGCGTTCCGGGCGACCGCGTCGGAGTGCATGAAGTAGAGCGCCAGGTACTTCTTCCGCTCGGCGAACCCGAACCGCAGCTTGTCGTCGCGCAGGTAGGCCGGGATGCCCCAGTGGATGCGCTCCTCGTGGTCGGGAAGCACCCGTCGGGCAAGCGCGCGGAGCTTCTCGAGCGCTGGCGCGCCCTCGGGCGACGCCTGCGAGAGGTAGGCGTCGACGCTCTCGGGTTGCGACCGGACCATGGCATCGTCCCACGGTCGCCGCGTTCCGCACCGGCAGGCGCGGCGGCCTCGCCAGCTAACGCGCTCGGGCGCCGAAGGCTCCGGCCCATTCGCCGGAACAGTCGTCGTCCGCCCCGGCTTTAAGAGGAGGCGTCGCGCGGTCCCCAGCGACGCCGGCAGCCCGTCCCCCCGAGCGTTCCGTGTCCATGGCAAAGTCCTACAAGATCGGCGTCCTGACCTTTCACCGCTGCATCAACTACGGCTCGTACTGGCAGGCGCGGTGCCTGGTGGAGGGGCTGAGGCGGCGGGGACACGACGCGGTGCTGCTGGACCACCACTCACGGACCGTGGACCGGGCGGAGTGGAAGTGCGCCTTCCGGCCGACCCTGCCGACGCGACCGCCGCGCGAGGACTACCCGCTCTACGCCGCAAAGGCCCGCCGCTTCTTCGAGGCTTTCGCAGCCCTGCCGCTGTCGGCGCCCTTCGCGCTGGAGGATCCGGCGGCGATGGAGCCGGTGGACCTGGCGGTGGTCGGCAGCGACGAGGTCTGGAACCTCCGCCATCCCTGGTATGCCGGCTATCCTCTGTTCTTCGGCGACGGGCTGAAGGCCGGGCGGGTCGTCTCCTACGCGGCCAGCTTCGGCAACCACGACGCCGCCGAGGCCATCGGCGAGCCCTGGGCCAGGCGGCTGGAGCGCTTTGCCGCGATCGGCGTGCGGGACGAGAACTCGCGCGACCTGGTGCGCCGCGCGGTGGCCCGCGATCCGGCGCTGGTGCTCGACCCCTGCCTGCAGTTCAGCCGCGTCTGCCGCCGCACGGCCGGGGCTGCGGCGGCCGGGGAGGTGCTGGTCTACGGCCACAGCTTCCCTGACTGGTTCGTCGAGACTGTCCGCAAGTGGGCGCACGCGCGCCGGCTGCGGCTGGTCAGCCTTGGCTATCGCAACGACTGGGCCGACGAACAGCGGCTGGCGGCCGGGCCGGAGGAGTTCGCCCAGGCCATGGCTGACGCGGGCGCGGTGGTGACCAACTTCTTCCACGGCTGCGTCTTCGCCCTGGTCAACCAGAAGCCCTTCGTCTGCGTGCGCAGGGCGAAGACGCAGCCGTGGAAGAAGTTGGTCACCACCGCGCCCGCGTCAGCCATGGCCTG
>DASPLM010000372.1:0-3954 GCA_035627575.1 Caulobacteraceae bacterium
CGGCGGCGCCGGCCTTCCCTGCCGAGGCGGCGGCGTCCGCGGCCGGCGCCTCGCCCGGGGCCGCCGGAGCGGCGTCCTTCTTCTGCCGGTCGCAGGCGGCGAGGCCGAGCGCGAAGACGGAGACGACGGCGAGGCTGACGACGGCGCGCATGGCGGGAGCTCCCTGGATTTTCCGGGAGCTTAGCCGCGCCGGCTGCGGCTGGGTAGCGGCGTTGCGGGAACCGCCGGGCCTCTCCACCTATTCTAGGTTCCCGAAAGGACGGTCCATGAGCGACATCCGACACCTGCCCGACGAGCACCGCTTCGAACAGACGTTCGACGGCGGACTGGTCTGGGCCGAGTACGCGCGGCGCGGCGACGTGCTGTCGATCCTGCACGTCGAGGCCGAGCCGGCCCTGCGCGGTTCCGGCGCGGCGGGGCAGTTCATGCAGTCCCTGACCGAGGCCGCCCGGGCCGAGGGGCTGAAGCTGCGCCCCATCTGCGGCTACGCCGTCGCCTGGCTGCGCCGCCACCGCGACGCCGCCGACGTGCTGGCGGCCTGATACGACCAAGGGCGCAAGCGTCGCCTTTATTTCGCCGAACACCGGTCGCCCCATTACAGCCGCGTAATGTGGGAGGACGACGTGGGACACAGCCGCTGGTTCAGGACGAGCGCCGTCGCGGTGCTGGTGCTTTCGATGGGGCTGCCGTCGGCGGCCGCCCCGACCCGCGTGGCGGCGGGCGACGGCGAAGCGACACCCGACGCGTGTCGGGAACTCGGGTTCGACGTCGGAACAAACGACGACGAGTACAGCAGCGTCGCCCTCATGGGCTATGCCGCCCCTGCGACGATCGCGCCGCCGCCGCCGCCTCCCCCTCCGCCGTCACCCATCGTCGTCGCTCCGGAGACGGAGGCCGTGGTCGTGACCGGCTCGCGCGTGAAGCGGGAGGACGGCGTCGCGTCCGTGATCGGCGGGAACACGACCGCCGCCCCTGCGCCGAGGCTGCAGGTGCGCCAGCCCACCATCCCCGGCGGCCCGCCGCCCGGGACCGTCGAGACCGAACGCTACGAGAACGCGACCATCAACCCCGTGAAGCGGGTGGCCGAGCAGCCGGTCTCGACCTTCTCCATCGACGTGGACACGGCGGCCTACGCCAACGTGCGGCGCTTCCTCAACGAGGGGCGTTCGCCGCCGCGCGACGCCGTGCGGGTCGAGGAGCTGATCAACTACTTCGACTACGACTACCCGCTGCCCGCCAGCCGGTCCGAGCCGTTCCGCCCGTTCGTGGCGGTGGCGCCCTCGCCCTGGAACGACGGCAAGCGGATCGTGCACGTGGGCCTTCAGGGCTACGACATCCCCCGCGGCGAGCAGCCGCCGCTGAACCTGGTGTTCCTGGTGGACGTGTCCGGGTCGATGCGGGGGCCCGACCGGCTGCAGCTGGCGCAGCAGTCCCTGAACGTGCTGATCGACCAGCTGCGGCCCGAGGACCGGGTGGCCATGGTCGTCTACGCCGGGCGCGCCGGCGCCGTGCTGGAGCCGACGTCCGGTCGCGAGAAGCTGAAGATGCGTTGCGCCGTGAACGCGCTCGAGGCCGGCGGCTCCACCGCGGGCGGCGCGGGGCTGCAGCTGGCCTACGACCTGGCGCAGCGGAACTTCCGCAAGGGAGCGGCGAACCGCGTCGTGCTGATGACCGACGGCGACTTCAACGTCGGCATCAACGACCCGCAGAAGCTCGAGGACTTCGTGTCGGACAGGCGCAAGAGCGGCGTCTACCTGTCGGTCTACGGCTTCGGCCGCGGCAACTACAACGACCGGCTGATGCAGACCCTGGCCCAGTCGGGCAACGGCACGGCCGCCTACATCGACAGCCTCGACGAGGGGCGGAAGGTGTTCCGCGACGACTTCGAGAAGGGCCTCTTCCCCATTGCCGACGACGTGAAGATCCAGGTCGAGTTCAATCCCGCGCAAGTCAGCGAATGGCGGCTGGTCGGCTACGAGACGCGGCTGCTGAACCGCGAGGACTTCAACAACGACCGGGTGGACGCGGGCGAGGTCGGCTCCGGCGCCGCGGTCACCGCCATCTACGAGGTCACGCCGGCCGGCGCGCCCGGCTCGGTCGATCCGCTGCGCTACCAGAACGAGGCGCGGTCCGCCGGCCGCGGCGGCGAGCTGGCCTTCCTGCGGGTGCGCTACAAGCTGCCGGGCGCGACGGCCTCCAGGCTGATGGAGCGGCCGATCGGCGAGCGGGACGCCGCCCCGTCCCTCGCCGCCGCTCCGGCCTCGACCCGATGGGCCGTGGCGGTGGCCAGCTGGGGCCAGATGCTGCGCGGCGATCCGTGGGTCGGCGACCGGTTCGGCTGGAGCGAGGTTTCGGACCTCGCCCGCACCGACGACCGCTCGGGTCCCAGGTCTGAGTTCGCGGGCCTGGTGCGCCGCAGCGGCGAGGTGGCGCCGACGGCGGTGGCGGTGCGGTAGCGGGCGCGCCCGTCTCCCCCTGTGCGGAGCACTGGCGGAGGTGGACGCGAAGCGGCCGGAGGGAGAAGGTCGGGAACGCCGCGCGCTGCAACATTCCCCCTCCGAGGGCTTCGCCGCCACCTCCGCCAGCTGCTGCCGCAGCCGGGGGAGACGGGGGTTACACCGTGAACTTCACGCCCTGGGCCAGGGGCAGGTCGGCGGACCAGTTCACGGTCTGGGTCTGGCGGCGCATGTAGGCCTTCCAGCTGTCCGAGCCGCTCTCGCGGCCGCCGCCGGTCTCCTTCTCGCCGCCGAAGGCGCCGCCGATCTCGGCGCCCGAGGGGCCGATGTTGACGTTGGCGATGCCGCAGTCGCTGCCCACCGCCGAGAGGAACCGCTCGCTCTCGCGCACGTCGCCGGTGAAGACGCAGGACGACAGGCCCTGGGGCACGGCGTTCTGCATCTCGATGGCCGCATCGAAGTCGGCATAGGTCATGACGTAGAGGATCGGCGCGAAGGTCTCGTGGCGCACCACCTCGCCCTGGGTCGGCATGCGCACGATGGCCGGGTTCACGTAGACGCCGCCCAGGCCGGTCTCGGCGCGGCCGCCGCCCTGCACCACCTGGCCGCCCTCGGCCCGGGCCTGCTCCAGGGCGCTCTCGAAGGCTTCGCCCGCCGCCTCGTCGATCAGCGGACCGACCAGGGTCCCCGGCTCCAGGGGGCTGCCGATGGGCAGGGTGGCGTAGGCGCGCACGAGCCGCTCCACCAGGCCGTCGGCGATGCTCTCGTGCGCGATCAGCCGTCGCAGGGACGTGCAGCGCTGGCCGCAGGTGCCGACCGCGGAGAAGGCGATGGCCCGCACCGCCAGGTCCAGGTCCGCGCTGGGCGTGACGATCATGGCGTTGTTGCCGCCCAGTTCCAGCAGCGAGCGGCCGAAGCGGGCGGCGACGCGGGGCCCCACGACCCGGCCCATGCGGGTCGACCCCGTCGCCGAGATCAGCGGCACGCGCGGATCGTCCACCAGCGCCTCGCCCACGTCGGCCAGGCCCAGCACGACCTGGGACAGGTGGCCCGGCGCATCGCCGAAGCGGGCGGCGGCGCGCTCGAAGACGGCCTGGGTCGCCAGGGCCGCCAGCGGCGTCTTCTCGGACGGCTTCCAGATCACCGGGTCGCCGCAGACCAGGGCCAGGGCGGCGTTCCAGCACCACACCGCGACGGGGAAGTTGAAGGCCGAGATCACGCCGACAGGGCCGAGCGGCTGCCAGCGCTCCAGCATGTGGTGGCCGGGCCGCTCCGACGGCAGGGTCAGGCCGTACAGCTGGCGCGACAGGCCCGTGGCGAAGTCGCAGATGTCGATCATCTCCTGCACTTCGCCGAGGCCCTCGGAGCGGATCTTGCCGGCCTCGATGGAGACCAGCAGGCCGAGGTCCTCCTTGGCCTTGCGCAACTCCTCGCCCAGCAGGCGCACCAGTTCGCCGCGGCGCGGCGCGGGGACGGCGCGCCAGGCGCGGAAGGCCGT
>DASPLM010000373.1:0-7279 GCA_035627575.1 Caulobacteraceae bacterium
ACAGTGAGGGCCCTCGCCTCCGGTCCCTGAGCCTCCCTTCTCCCGACGGGAGAAGGATGGGGCACTACAAAATGAACCGGCTCAGGTCCGCGTCCTTGGCCAGTTCCCCGACCCGCTCCTGCACATAGGCGCGGTCGACGGTCACCGTCTGGCCGGACAGGTCGGCGGCGCGGAAGCTGACGTCCTCGGTGACCTTCTCCATCACCGTCTGCAGCCGGCGGGCGCCGATGTTCTCGACCGAGGTGTTCACCGCCACCGCCGCGTCGGCGATGGCGTCGACGGCGTCCTCGGTGAAGTCCAGCGTCACCTGCTCGGTCGCCATAAGCGCCTGGTGCTGGCGAATGAGGTTGGCCTCCGGCTCGGTCAGGATGCGGCGCATGTCCTCGCGGCTCAGCGCCTTCAGCTCCACCCGGATGGGCAGGCGACCCTGCAGTTCCGGCAGCAGGTCCGAGGGCTTGGCCACGTGGAAGGCGCCGGAGGCGATGAACAGGATGTGGTCGGTCTTCACCGGCCCGTACTTGGTCGAGACGGTGGTGCCTTCGATCAGGGGCAGCAGGTCGCGCTGCACCCCCTCGCGGCTGACGTCGGCGCCGCCCCGGTCCTGGCGGGCCGCGACCTTGTCGATCTCGTCCAGGAAGACGATGCCCTCGTTCTCGGCCAGCAGCAGCGCCTCCTTGGTCAGCGCTTCGCTGTCCAGCAGCTTGTCCCCCTCCTCGGCGATCAGTGGACCGGTGGCGTCACGGACGGTCAGCTTCACCGTCTTGGTGCGCCCTCCCATGGCCTTGCTGAGCATGTCGGACAGATTCAGCACGCCGACGCCGGGCTGCCCGGGGATGTCCATCGTCCCCAGGGGCGACGAGGTGTCTGCCAGCGCCACCTCGACCTCCTTGTCGTCCAGTTCGCCGGCCCTCAGCTTCCTGCGGAAGCTGTCGCGGGTGGCGGCGCCGGAGCCCGGCCCCACCAGGGCGTCCAGCAGGCGCTCCTCGGCGGCGGCCTCGGCGCGGGCGCGCACGCCGGCGCGGCGGCTGTCGCGAACCTGGCCGATGGCCGCCTCGACCAGGTCGCGGACGATCTGGTCCACGTCGCGGCCGACATAGCCCACCTCGGTGAACTTGGTGGCCTCCACCTTCAGGAACGGCGCCTGGGCGAGCCGGGCCAGGCGCCGGGCGATCTCGGTCTTGCCCACGCCCGTGGGCCCGATCATCAGGATGTTCTTGGGCGTGATCTCGTCACGGATGTCCTCGGGCGTGCGCTTGCGCCGCCAGCGGTTGCGCAGCGCGATGGCGACCGCGCGCTTGGCGTCGGCGTGGCCGACGATGAAGCGGTCGAGTTCGGATACGATTTCGCGGGGGGAGAATTCGGTCATCCCGCCCGAAATAGGCGCTCTCAGCCTCCAGCGGTAGGCGCCGGGGCGGGCGGAGACGGCGGAGCGGGCGGCCGGCTGGGCAGCAACTGCGCGAAGACCAGCTTCCAGCCGTCCGTGTGCTTCTGCCAGACGCGGACGTAGTGGCCCTTGCGGGGGCCGTCGGGGCGGGTCCAGCGCGCCACGCCGTAGGTCCAGGCGAGGTCGCCGGCCGCCGACGCGCTGCCGCCCAGCGGCGGGTCGAACTCGAAGCGGGCCGGATTGGCGTCCAGCGCCGGGCCATGGGCCGCCGGCGTCTTGGCCGGGGGCAGCTGGCCGACGTAGAGCCGGGCAGCATCGGACAGCACCGCCAGGTGCGCCGCCTTCTGGTCGCGGCGGGCCTGGTCGGCGAAGCGGGCCTCCACGGCGCGCACCTCGGCCATGGCCTTTTCGGGCGAGCCGGCGGCGGCGGTGCTCATGGGCAGGAAGGCCGGCGCCGCGTCGGGGCCGGGCTCGTCCTTGGACGGCGTACCCGTGCCGCCGTCGTAGATCCATTTCCAGCTTCCGTCCGCCTGCTTCTTCCAGACCGTGAAGTAATGGCCGCGCCGGGCGCCGCCGGACTCCACGGGACCGGTGCTGATCCCGAGGTCGCCCGAGCGGGCGATGCCCACCCAGGCCGGGAACCAGAACAGCTTGGGCGCGGCCGGATCGACCACGGCGTTGGGGTCGAGAATGGCGTGGGCGCGATCCGGCTTGTCCGCGATGAGGATGGCGTCCGGGGTCGAGTGCTTCAGGAACGACCGGTCGACGCCCATCACCTGGCCGTCGGCTGCGAAGGCCCGTTCGGCGGCGGCCACGACGCCGGGATCGGCCTCGGCGGCGCAGGCGTCCGCGGCGGCGGCGATCAGGAAGGCGGCAGAGGCCGCGAGCAGCAGGAGGCGCATGGAGAGAGGCTCTTCGTAGGGGCGATCAGCTCCCTCATGCCGTGCCGAACGGCAAAGGTCTCGGCCATGCGCTGCGAACGGCGGCAGAATGCTGCGGATGACGGGCGATCGCGGGGCGTTCGCCCAAGGGGCGGTTTAGATATTCCCGAACATCCTGCTCACCCGGCTTCGTGGCGGAACGATCGCCACGGGTTCAGGCGCCTTCTCGTCTGAAGACCGGATTCTTCCACGCGCCTCTGCCCCTACCCCAGTGTCTCCACCGTAAGGTTGCCGTTGGTGTAGACGCAGATGTCCGCGGCGACGGCCATGGCCTTACGCGCGATCTCCTCGGCGTCCATGTCGGTGTTCTCGATCAGGGCGCGGGCCGCGGCGAGGGCGAAATTGCCGCCCGATCCGACGGCCGCCACCCCGTGCTCCGGCTCCAGCACGTCGCCGACTCCGGTGACGGTGAAGATCGCGTCCCTGTCGGCCACCAGCAGCATGGCCTCCAGCCGCCGCAGGTAGCGGTCCGTGCGCCAGTCCTTGGCCAGGTCGACGCAGGCGCGGGCCAGCTGCTCGGGGTATTGTTCCAGCTTGGCCTCGAGCCGCTCGATCAGGGTGAAGGCGTCCGCGGTCGCCCCGGCGAAGCCCGCCAGCACCCGGCCGCCCGCCAGGGTGCGCACCTTGCGGGCCGCGCCCTTCACCACCGTCTGTCCCATGGACACCTGGCCGTCGCCCGCGATGACCGTCTTGCCGTTCTTTCGCACGGCCAGGATCGTCGTGCCGTGCCAGTCGGGGAATGCGTTGCTGCTGTTCATGGCCGCACAAGTGGCCGCCGTGGCGCTCCGGATCAAGTCGCGGCGGCGCGCGCTCTACGCGAGTACGCTTGACCTCGACCGCCATGGCCGGGAAACCTGCGCCCCGACAAGGGGGCGTCTGTCATGAAGTGGCTGTTGCGGATCCTGGGCTTCGCCCTGGTCGTGGTGCTGGTGGTGCTGGTAGGCGGCTGGTTCGCCCTGAAGCGGCCAGACATCCCCTACGAGACGCTGGAGGCCAAGTACGCCGGGACGGAGTCGAAGTACCTCGATCTCGAAGGCGGCGTGCGCGTCCGATACACGGACCGGGGCGATCCGGAGGCGCCGGCCCTCGTGCTGGTGCACGGCTATACCGCCTCGCTGGACACCTGGAAGCCGTGGGCGAAGGAGCTCGGCGACTACCGGGTCATCGCCATCGATCTCCCCGGCCACGGCCTGACCCGCGCGCCCGCGGACTGGGCCGCCTCCCCGGCCGCCTATGCCGCCGTCATCGAACAGGTCGCCGCGAAGCTGAAGCTCGAGAGATTTGTCCTCGTCGGCCAGTCGATGGGCGGCTACGCCGCCTGGGAGTACGCCCTCGCCCACCCGGAGCGCCTGCACGGGCTGGTGCTGGTCGGCGCGGCGGGCTGGCCGGACGAGCGGCCGGAAACGGCGGAGCAGAGGAACAGCGCCCTGTCGAAGGCGGTGGCGAACCCGACCGGCCGCGCCCTGCTGAGGGACCTGGACACCACCACCGTGCTTCGCAACGGCCTGCTGCGCGCCTTCGAGACGGACGCCCTGGTCACCGACGCCATGGTCGACCGCTACGTCGAGATGAGCCGGGCGCCGGGACACCGGGACATCACCATGCGGGCCATGGCGGCCTGGGAGAGCTGGCCCCGGGCCACGCCCGAGCGACTGGCCGCCCTGCGCGTGCCGACCCTGATCCTGCACGGCGAGACCGACCATCTCGTGCCGCTGGACCATGCCCGCAAGTTCGACGCGGCCATCCCGGACTCGCGCCTGATCGTCTATCGCGGCGCCGGCCATATGGTGAACGAGGAGGCGGCCGAGCGCACGGCGGCCGACCTGAAGGCCTTCATGGGCGCGCTGAAGCTGGGACCGGCGCCCGAGGCTCCGGCGGCGGCCGGAGAGGCGGCCACGGCCGGAACCCTGCCGCCGGCCACGGGCCCGCTGGACCCGTCGCTGATCTTCCACTGAGGCCGGTCAGGAGGCCTGGGGGATGACCCGGTCGGGCGGCCGGTGGCCGTCCTGCAGGGTCTTGATGTTGAGGATGACCCGCTCGCCCATGTCGACGCGCGCCTCGACCGTGGCCGAGCCCATGTGCGGCAGCAGGGTCACGTTGGGCAGGCCGATCAGGTCGGGGTGCACGACCGGCTCCTTCTCGAACACGTCCAGCCCGGCGCCGGCGAAGGACCGCGCCTTAAGGGCCGCGGCCAGGGCGGCCTCGTCGATCACCTCGCCCCGGGCCGTGTTCACCAGCACCGCGTGGGGCTGGAGCAGGGCCAGGCGTCGCGCGTCCAGCAGGTGGTGGGTCTGGGGCGTGTGCGGGCAGTTCACCGAGACGAAGTCCACCCGCGCCAGCATCTGGTCCAGATCGTCCCAGTAGGTGGCGTTCAGCTCTTCCTCGATGCGCGGGTTGACCGGCTTGCGGTTGTGGTAGTGCACCGAGAGGCCGAAGGCGCGGGCGCGACGGGCCATGGCCTGGCCGATCCGCCCCATGCCGATGATGCCCAGACGCTTGCCCCAGATGCGCCGGCCGCACATCCAGGTCGGAGTCCAGCCCGAGAACTCCCCCCGGCGGATCACGTCGGCGCCCTCGACCAGCCGCCGGGCGGTGGCCAGGATCAGGGCCATGGCCATGTCGGCGGTGTCCTCGGTCAAGACGCCCGGGGTGTTGGTGACGATCAGGCCCGCATCGACCGCGGCCTGGACGTCGACGTGGTCCATGCCGGCGCCGAAATTGGCGATCATCCGCAGATTTTCGCCCTTGCAGGCGATGATTTCGGCCGTGATCTCGTCGGTGATGGTGGACACCAGCACCTCGGCGCGGCGCATCGCCGCCTTAAGCTCCTCTTCACCCATTGCGCGGTCATCGAGGTTAAGTTCGGCGTCGAACAGCTCGCGCATGCGGGTTTCGACCGCATCGGGCAGTTTACGCGTGAGGACGACCTTGAGTTTGCGGGCGGACATGAAGACCCTGGAAGCAGCCACGGAGCCGGGCCGGTTTAGCAAAGCGCGCGCCTGGGCGATACGCGCGCTCGTCTCCTTGCTGGCGGTCGGGGTCCTTGCCGCCCCGATGCTGGCGGCCGCGCAGGAGCGGGACCGTCCCACGCCGTCGCGCCTTCCCGTGCCCCGCTGGGTGTCGTTGAAGTTCAACGAGGTCAACGCCCGCGCCGGCCCCGGCGACGACTATCCGGCCGTCTGGGTCTACCGCGCCAAGGGTTTGCCGGTGCAGGTGGTCGCGGAGACGCGCGAGTGGCGCAAGGTCTGCGACCCGGACGGCGGCACGGCCTGGATCCACCGCCGCACCACCGACGGCGCGCGCACCGTGTTCCACCGGGGCGCCCAGATGCTGCCGCTGCGCTCCGGCCCGCGGGAGAAGGCCGGCGTGCGCGCCCTGCTGGCCACCCGCGGCATCGCCAGGCTCGACCGCTGCGACAAGGGCTGGTGCCTGATCGAGGCGGCCAAGCAGAAGGGCTGGGCGCGGCAGAACACCCTGTGGGGCCTGGCGGACGAGCGCGTCTGCCGCTGATCTTCGGCGTTCCGGTGCGGCAAGGCCGGTCCCCGGCGCAGTTGTTGCGGCGGGCGCCGTCGTGTAACCCAGCCCAAAATCAGGGGCCCGGCGCCACGCGACCGGGCATGGAGCGTTTAGCCCTCATGCACCAGGCGCAGAATTCCTACGACTACCAAGACCTGCTCCGTAGCGGCCGCGGCGAGCTGTTCGGCCCCGGCAACGCGCAGCTTCCGGCGCCGCCGATGCTCATGTTCGACCGGATCACCCAGATCACGGACACGGGCGGAAGCCACGGCAAGGGCTATGTCGAGGCCGAGCTCGACATCCATCCGGACCTCTGGTTCTTCGCCTGCCACTTCATCGGCGACCCGGTCATGCCGGGCTGCCTGGGCGTGGACGCCATGTGGCAGCTGGTCGGCTTCTTCCTCGGCTGGACCGGCGCGCCGGGCAAGGGCCGGGCGCTCGGCGTGGGCGAGGTGAAGTTCACGGGGCAGGTGACCACCAGCGTCAGGAAGGTGGTCTACAAGATCGACCTCAAGCGGGTGATCAACCGTCGCCTCGTGATGGGAATCGCCGACGGCTCGATGGAGGCCGACGGCGTCACTATCTACACGGCTTCGGATCTGCGGGTCGGCCTGTTCGACCCCAAGGGTCTCTGAGCATTTCCAGGCCCCAGGATAGCAAGGACTGAACGCATGCGGCGTGTCGCGATCACGGGAATGGGGATCGTATCCTCGATCGGCAACAACGTGGGCGAGGTGGCCGACAGCCTGCGCAACGCGCGGTCGGGCGTGCGGCCGGCGCCGAAGTACGCCGAACTGGGCTTCCGCTCGCAGGTGGAGGCTGCGCCCCAGATGAACTGGGAAGAGCTGGTCGATCGTCGCGCCGCGCGCTTCCTGGCCGAGGGCACCGGCTGGGCCCACATCGCCTTCGAGGAGGCGCTGAAGGATTCCGGGCTGGAGGAGGCCGAGGTCAGCCATGAGAAGACCGGCCTCATCGTCGGTTCGGGCGGACCTTCCGCGGCCGCCATCGTCGCCGCCGCGGAGACCACCGTCACGCGCGGTCCCAAGCGCGTCGGACCCTTCGCCGTGCCCAAGGCCATGAGCTCTGGCCCGTCGGCGACCCTGGCCACCTGGTTCAAGATCAAGGGGATCAACTATTCGATCTCCTCGGCCTGCGCGACCTCGACCCACTGCATCGGCGCGGCCGCCGAGCAGATCCAGCTGGGCAAGCAGGACGTGATGTTCGCCGGCGGCTGCGAAGAACTGGACTGGACGCTCAGCGTCCTGTTCGACGCCATGGGCGCCATGTCGTCAAACTTCAATGACCGGCCCTCGGTCGCCAGCCGCGCCTACGACAAGGACCGCGACGGCTTCGTCATCGCCGGCGGCGCTGGCATGGTGGTGCTGGAGGACCTGGAGCGGGCCAGGGCTCGTGGGGCGAAAATCTACACCGAGATCAC